>NZ_JBEYFS010000088.1:0-43259 GCF_040634475.1 Streptomyces sp. NPDC007095 | reverse complement strand
GGCCTGTGCCCGGCACGCCGAGAGCACGCACCTGACGCCGCAGGGCCCGCCCTCCGGGCGGACGACGGGAATTTGACGACAGGACCTAGGGCCTGCCCTCGTCCAGGAACGCGCACACCGCCTCCGTGAACGCCTCAGGCGCCGCGCTGTGGATGAGGTGTCCGACGGGGATCGTGACCACGCGCCCGCCGGGGACGCGGCGGACGAGCTCGGCGATGCCGCCCTGGGGCACATGGCTGCCCGGTCCGCCGGCCAGCACCAGTGTGTCGGCGGTGATCCTGCTCAGTCCCTCGAGCCACGCCGGGTCGGGCGTGTCGATCTGCCTTCTGATGGCCAACACCATGTCCCAGTCGAAGGTGAGCTCTCCGTCCGGCCTGGTCGGAGTGGCCTTTTCGCGAGGCCGCGGAACCGGCACGTCCTCCAGGACGAGCCGGCTCACCCGCTCCGGTCGCTCCTGCGCGAGCAGGTGGGCCACGACCCCGCCCATGGAGTGTCCGATCAGGTCCACCGTGCCGAGTCCCAGCACGTCGAGGAACCGGAGCACATCGGCGCGCATGAGTTCGAGCGAGTACTCCCCCGGCCAGTCGCTCCGTCCGTGGCCGCGCAGATCGAGGGCGTACACCCGTCGCCCGCGGGCGAGGGCGGGCATCACCTCGGCCCAGTCGGTGCTGTCCTCGCCGAGCGCGTGCAACAGGACGAGCGGCGGAGCGGACTCCTCACCCCGCACCTGGCAGACGAGCCGGACCCCTCCCACATCAACCGTACGACGATCAACCATGCGGGAGAGGATATGCGTCGGTCATCGCCCGCCAGGCCTCGGCCTCGGACGCCCCCGGCTGCTCAGCCGACCGTGAGGACGATCGCGCCGGAGTAGTCGCCGCCTGCCTCGATGGCCGTCGGCGTGCCGTCGACCGTCATGGTCAGGGACTCGCCGCTCGCCGTCCGCACCGCCGCATCGCCGGCGACGGTCAGCATGGTCAGGTACGAGGTGCCGGTCACGGTCCAGGCCGAGCCGCTGTTCAGCTGGACGATCACGCCGTTGTTGACGGCGGGTTGGACGGTGTTGGTGACCTGGCCCAGCTCGTAGAAGTTCGAGGAGTCGATCGTGCTTACGCGGTGCTCGGCCCTCGTGGCCGAGATGACGCCCTGCACGGTCGAGTCCTCGAAGGTGAGGACCATGTTCTTGCCGTCGACTGGAACCGGGCGTTCGCGGTGAAGACCACCGGCCCGATGCTCGGCGTCCAGGCCCTCGCCCCGCTGACGCCCCCCGGGTCCTCGATCGTGAACATCGGCTCGGTGGCCGCTCTCACCGCCCATCACGCGGTCGCGTACACGGCGAGCAAGTGGGCGCTGCGGGGCCTGTCGAAGGTGGCCGCGCTGGAACTGGCGCCGCGCGGCATCCGTACGAACGTCATCCACCCCGGATACATCGAGACCCCCTGATGGCGACGGCCAACCCGGTCTTCACACGGGCGCACCTCTCGATGACTCCGCAGGGCCGCCCGGGCAGCTGCGAGGAGGTCGCTCCGCTGGTCGTGTACCTGCTCTCCGACGAGTCGTCCTACGTGAACGGTGCCGAGATCACCGTGGACGGCGGCTACTCGGCGCACGGCGGCGTGAAGGCGATCGCCAACGCGCTCGACTCGGTGTGACCGCCCGGTCCGGGGACGGTCGCCGCGGACGGGTCCTAGGCCGATCGGCACTCCGCGAGCCGCTTCTCCAGAAAGCGCCGCTCGGCCGCGTTCTCCACGAGCTCCAGCGCCCGGTCGTACGCCTCGGCCGCCTCCGCCGGGCGTCCCATCCGTCGCAGCAGGTCCGCGCGGGTGGCGGCCAGCAGGTGGTAGCCGTCCAGCTCGCCCTCCCGCTCCAGCTCCGCGACGAGCGCCAGCCCCGCTTCCGGGCCCTCGGACATTCCCACCGCCACCGCACGGTTGAGCCGTACCACGGCGGAGGGCACGGAACGCGCCAGTTCCCCGTACAGCGCGGCGATGTCGGCCCAGTCCGTGTCCTCGGCCGTCGCGGCGGTGGTGTGGCAGGCGGCGATGGCGGCCTGGATCTGGTAGGGCCCCGGGCGTCCGCGGCGCAGGGCGGTCTCCAGGAGGGCGGCGCCCTCGTCGACGGCGGCCCTGTCCCAGGCCGTACGGTCCTGGTCCTCCAGCGTCACCAGCTCGCCGGCCGTGTCCACCCGGGTGGCGCGCCGGGCGTCGTGCAGCAGCAGGAGGGCGAGCAGACCGAGGACCTCGGGTTCGTCGGGCATCAGGCGGGCCAGGACACGGGCGAGCCGGATGGCCTCCGCGCAGAGGTTCGTACGCACCAGATCGGCGCCGGACGTGGCGGCGTATCCCTCGTTGAAGAGCAGGTAGACCACGCCGAGGACGCCGGTGGTGCGTTCGGGCAGCAGATGCGCGGGCGGTACGCGGTAGGGGATGCCGGCGTTGCGGATCTTCCGTTTGGCGCGTACCAGGCGCTGCGCCATGGTTGCCTCGGGCACCAGGAAGGCGCGCGCGATCTCGGGGGTGGTGAGCCCGGCGAGGGTGCGCAGGGTCAGTGCCACCCGGGCCTCGATGGGGAGTGCCGGGTGGCAGCAGGCGAAGATCAGACGCAGACGGTCGTCGCGGACGCCGCTGTCGTCGCCGTCGTATTCCGGGTCGCAGGGCCCGTCGTCCCGCGCCAGCACGGCCACCTCCCGCAGTTTCTGGGCCCCCACCGCCTCGCGGCGCAGCACGTCCAGGGCCCGGTGGCGCGCGGTCGTGGTCAGCCAGGCGCCGGGGCGGCTCGGCACTCCGTCGCGCCGCCACCGGTCCAGGGCCTGCGCGAAGGCGTCCTGCGCGCACTCCTCGGCGAGGTCCCAGTCGCCGGTCACCCGGATCAGGGTGGCGACGACCTGGCCCCATTCCTCGCGGAAGGCGGCGGCGACCGCCGCCTCCACGTCACCGATGTCGCTCACTCCCAGACCGGCCGCACCTCGACCGAGCCGCCGCCCAGCGCCGCCGGATGCCGGGACGCGAGCGCGATGGCCTCGTCGAGGTCGGCGACCTCGATGAGGTCGAAGCCGGCCACGTACTCCTTGGACTCCACGAACGGCCCGTCGCTGAGCAGGACTTCGTCGCCCTGGACGCGGACGGTGGTGGCGTCGGTGGACGGCCGCAGCCGCGCGCCGCCCTTGACGATGTCGCGGCTTCGGACCTCGTCGATGTACGAGGTGAAGCGGGGGTCGTCGGCGATCTCGGCGGGGCTCAGCTCCTCGCCGCCGACGGGGGTGCAGATGAACAGGACGTACTTCATGACCGGACCTCCTCGATGCCCGCGTCGAACGGGACCGACGCGTGCTCGTGGGCGATCAGCCAACGGTCTCCCACGGCACGGTAGCCGGTCGTCACGCGCATTGTGCTGTCCAGCGGCTCGCCCGTGGTGAACGTGCCCCGGATCCGGACGAGCCCGTGGCTGAAGGCGACGCTCTCGTCGACGCGGAGACGGAAGGCGAGCACCTCGCGGCGCACGGGCCCGGTCACCGTGGAGTAGAACCACTCCTGGGCTTTGCGGAGGGCGTCGGTTCCGCTTTCCTCCAGGCCGCTCATCGGGTGGAACACCTCCGTGTCCGGCGTGTAGCAGGCCAGCCACCGGTCGACGTCCCGCTCACGGAAGGCCGCCGTCAGCTCGTCGTCGAGTCGGCGGATCTCCCCCTCGGCGTCCTCGTCCTCCCAGAACGCGCGCACCTCCATGGCCCCCACGGATGCCACGGGGTGCTCGGCGGCCGCCTCGACGGCCTCTTCCATACTGTCGCACTCGAGGATGTCGTATCCGGCGACGTACTCCTTCGTCTCCGCGAACGGCCCGTCGGTGCGCAGCACCTCGCCGCCGCGAACCCGTACGGTGACGGCGTCGGCGGGATCGCTGAGGCGGTGGCCGTGCAGCCGCACGCCCCGTTCGGCGCCGAGCTCCTCGACCCAGGGTTCGACGGGTGCCATGCCGGAGGCGTCGGCCGTGTCGTCGCCGCAGACCAGCAGCATGTACTTCATGGTTCCTCCCGGTGCTCATGAACTTCCTACACCCCACCGACGAACGGGACCGCGCCGAATCGACACCCCGGGCACACGAAGAGGCCGGGGCCCGGGTCCCGGCCCCTTCGTGAAGATCCGCGCTACGCGGTAGCCGTCCGCGCCGACGGCTCACCGCTGGCGCCGACCGCCGCTCGGGCGGTGTTCTTGCGCACCACCAGCAGCAGGGTGACCAGCGCACCGAGCAGGGAGGCGCAGCCGCAGATCACCACGCCGAGGGCCATGCCGTGGCCGAGCGCGGTCTGCGCGGCGGCCCTGGCGCTGTCGCTGCCCGCGTTGACGACGGCGAGCGGGCCCGCGGCGGCCTCCATGCCGGCGTCCGCGCCGTTGAGCTTGCCCACCAGGGGCGCAGGACGCGGCGCTCATCGCGATTTCGATGAGATTTCCCTCGGGGTCGGTGACCCATGCCATGCGAATACCGGATTCAGGGGAAGGACCCGGTTTCATGGCCTCGCCCGCTCCGTGCGCCACCAAGGCCGCGTAGACGGGGTCGAGTTCGGGGGTGGTGACCGCGAAGTGTCTGTATCCCTCGGTGAGGGCGGCGGTCAGCGGGTCCGGGGCCCGCAGCCCCGGCGCGGATCCGGGCCTGGCGAGGAGTTCGACGCGCCAGCCGTGCGGATGCTCCAGGACGACGGCGCTCAGACCGGGTCCTCCGAGGGTGAACCCGAAGACGGTCCTGAGCCCGAACGCCCCCTGGTACCAGATGGTTTGGGCGGGCAGATCGCGTACGCCCGAACGCCCCCTGGTACCAGATGGTTTGGGCGGGCAGATCGCGTACGTTGACGCCCACGTGGTCGAGTCGGACGCTCACCGGCGCTCAGCCCGCCATCGCGCTGTCGCCGCCGTCGACCATCAGGTTGGCGCCGTTGACGAACGCCGCCTCGTCGGAGCAGAGGAAGGCGGCGGCGCGCGCGATGTCCTCGGGCTCGCCCACCCGGCCCACCGGGATCCGCGCCTCCAGTTGCGCCTTCGGTCCGGCGGGGTCGTCGAGGAAGGGCGCGGTCGCGGCCGTGCGGGTCATGCCGGGGCGAGGGTGTTGACCCGGACGTGGTGCGGGGCGCCGGCCGCGCACAGGTGCTTGCTCATCGCCAGCGCCCCGCCCTTGGCGGCGCCGTGCGGGACCATCGGCATGAAGGGGGCGCCCCGGACTGCGGCCACCGAGGCGACGTTGAGGACGGCTCCGCCGCCGCGGGCGATCAGGTGCGGCCAGACCGCCTGCGTGCAGAAGTAGGGGATGTCGAGCTCGTTCTTGATGGTGAAGTGCCAGTCCTCGGCCGGCATGGTCGCGAACGGCCCGTTCCGCAGTGCGGAGGCGTTGTTGTGGAGGATGGCGATCCCGCCGAGGGCCTCAATGCCCGCGTCGATCCACTCGCGGGCGCCCTCCTCGGTGGAGAGGTCCACCGGGGCGAGGGACCGCATGACGCCGCCGGCCTTCTCGACGAGTTCCACCGTTTCCGCGGCGGCGTCGGCATCGAGGTCGCAGCCGAATACGTTGGCGCCTTCCGCGGCGAATACCTGGGCCGCGGCCCGCCCCGTTTCCGGCCCCCGTTCCGCTGATGAAAGCGATTTTTCCGGCCAGTCGACCCATGATTGCCATGCCCCTTGTCCACTAACGCCGGTGTGCGGTGCCGGCAGCGTAGGGACGGCCGTTGCCCAGAACAAGAAAAGGGCCGGCGCAGGGGCATCGCGGTGTCGTATGGCTGGTATGCGGCGCGATGTCGTACGGCGGTATGCGCGCGGTCAGCCGTGAGAGGTGCCGAGCCGCACCGGAAGTGCCCGCACGCTGTTGCCGACGAAACTGGAGTGCCGGGAGAGTTCCGCCTCCGTCACGGCGAGGTCGAGGTCGGGGAAGCGGGTGAACAGCCGCTCCAGGGCGATGGTCGCCTCCATGCGCGCCAGCGGGGCACCGAGGCAGTAGTGGGCGCCGTGGCCGAGGGAGAGGTGCCGGGCGGCGCCGGGCCTGCCGGGCCGGGTGACGTCGAAGCGGTCGGCGTCCGGACCGTGCACGGCCGGGTCGCGCCCCGCCGCCGAGTAACCGGCCAGCACGGGCGTCCCCTTGGGGATCACCGTGCCGTCGACCGTCAGGTCCCGCACCGGATAGCGGAAGGGGAAGTAGCTGACGGGCGCGTCCCAGCGCAGGGTCTCCTCGACCACATCCGCCCAGCCCACCCCGCCCTCGCCCTTCATGACCAGCTCCAGCTGGTCCCGATGGCCGCACAGCGCCCGCACCGCGTTGGTGAGGAGGTTGAGCGTGGTCTCGTGCCCCGCGATGATCATCAGTACCAGGGTGCCGATGAGCTCCTCCTGGCTGAGCCGGTCGCCCTCCTCGTCCCGGGCGGCGATCAGCGCGCTGGTGAGGTCGTCGCCTGGCCGCTCGCCCCGCGCGACGGCCACGGCGGCGAGCACGGCGACGAGTTCACGGTTGGCCGCCAGGGCCTTCTCGGGGCCGATGTCGGTGGCGACCACCTGGTTCGACAGGTGGTGCAGCCGGTCGCGGTGCTCCGCGTCCACTCCGAGCAGTTCCCCGATGACCCCCATGGGCAGCGGCATCGCGAAGTGCCGCCGCAGATCGGCGACTCCGCCGTCCCGCTCGGCCGCGGCCCGGAGGTCGTCGAGCAGTCCCGCCGTCAACTCCTCGATCCGGGGCCGCAGTTCCTCGACCCGGCGCGCGGTGAACGCCTTGCTCACCAGCGACCGCAGCCGACGGTGGTCCTCACCGTCCGCCGTCGTCATCCCGCGTACGGTCGCGAAGGTCGCGAGCGGCCACCCCGGCGCTATCCGCCCCTCCCGCAACTCGGTGAAGTGCTCGGCGCCCTTGGCGACTTCGGGATGCGCGAGGAACTCCTTCAAGGCCTCGTGCCCGAGCACCGCCATCCCCTCCACCTCGCCGGGCAGCACCACCGCCGTGACGGCGCCGCGCTCGAGCAGCCGCGCGTTGTCGGCGTGCGGGCAGCCGCCGGCCGGGTCCATGCGGTGCGGCGTGCCGGGAGAGGTGTCCACCGGAGGTCTCCTTGCGGGGGTGGGGAGTCGGGCGCAGGCGCCGCGAGCCGTTACGACGAAGGATTCTGCCCGCTCGACCGCGTGACCGACAGCGATGGCGTACGCGCCGGTCCGCGGTTCTTGCCCCGGATCCACCTCCGCCCACGGTTGGATGGTTCCATGACCGACGAGCACGAGCGGATGATGCGGGCCAACCAGGCCAACTGGGACGCGCGGACCCCCGTCCATCTCGCCAGCCGGTTCTACGGGCTGGGCGAGAAGCCCGACCCGGCGCGCTGGTTCGCCGCCTTCGAGTGGGAGGACCTCGGAGACCTGGCCGGCCTCGACGTGCTCCATCTCCAGTGCCATCTCGGCACCGAGACGATCGCCTTCGCCGAGCGGGGCGCGCGCACCGTCGGCCTGGACATCTCCGAGGCGTCCGTGACGGCCGCGGCCGACATCGCGGCACGGGCGGGCGCCGACGTGACGTACGTACGAGCCAATGTGTACGACGCCGTCGAGGCCCTGGACGGGCGGCGGTTCGACGTGATCTACACCGGCAAGGGCGCCCTGTGCTATCTGCCCGACCTGGACGGCTGGGCCGCTGTCGTCGCTCGACTGCTGCGCCCGGGAGGGCGGTTGTACATCGCCGAGTTCCATCCGCTGCTCAACGCGCTGGGCCCCAAGCCCGCCGAGGGCGAGGGCACCGAACTGCTGCTGCGCCACGACTACCTGGGCGGCCGGGGCGCCGTGCACAGGAACGCGACCCACACGTACACCGACGGACCGGCCGTCGAGGGCGCGACCGACAGTTACGAGTGGATGCACGGAATGGACGAGGTCGTCAACGCGTTGACGGGAGCGGGACTGGGTATTCGCCGCCTCCGGGAGAGCGCGGAGCTTCCCTGGCCGCGCTGGCCGCAGATGGTCCGTACACCGTCCGGCTGGTGGCGCCTGCCGGAGGACGAGCCGCGCATTCCGCTGCTGTACGGCCTCCTGGCGAGCCGCTGAGAGACGGATCACAACCACTGCGCCACAAGCCGTGGTAGTCTGCGGTGAGCACTTGTGTACGCCCCGTCTCGGGCGCCGGTGCCGAGTCTCTTTCTTTCGCTGAAACGCCCGTAGCTTTTCGGACCGGGCGACCAGCTTCTTCGCATCACCTTCCGAGCACGGTCACCCGTAGCTCCTTCAGGTGATCTTCCCCGCCGCACGGAGGCGTGAGCACGCCGTCTCCCCCGGCACATCCCCTCCCTTCCTCATGGCCTCATGAATCCGTCCTCGAAAGGACCCTCTCTCATGACCACCACACTCGAACACCCTCCCGTACAGAAGCAGCTCCCGGCCCACGCCACCGGTGTCCTCGACATCGCGCACAACGGGCAGGGGTACCTGCGCGCCGCCGAGAGCTGCCTGCCCACGCCGACCGACGTCCAGGTCTCCGCCGCGCTGATCCGCCGTCACGGCCTGCGCAAGGGCGACACCGTCGAAGGCGTACGCGGCGGACCCCGCGCACTCGCCGAGGTCGAGCGGATCAACGGCCGCACCCCCGAAGAGCTACGCCGCCGCCCGCACTTCCGCGACCTCACCCCGCTGCACCCACGCGACCGGCTCCGCCTGGAGCACCCGGCGAGCGGCATGGCCGGGCGCGTCGTCGACCTGGCCTCCCCCGTCGGAAAGGGTCAGCGCGGTCTGATCGTCGCTCCGCCAAAGACCGGCAAGACGGTACTGCTCCAGCAGCTCGCCGCCGCCGTCGCGGGCAACCACCCCGAATGCCATCTGATCGTGCTGCTCCTCGACGAGCGGCCCGAAGAGGTCACCGACATGCGGCGCTCCGTCCGCGGCGAGGTCTACGCCTCGACCTTCGACAAGACGCCGAAGCAGCACATCGCCCTCGCCGAGCTCGTCGTCGAGCGCGCCAAGCGGCTCGTCGAACAGGGCGAGGACGTCGTCATCCTGATGGACTCGCTCACCCGGCTGTGCCGCGCGCACAACAACGCGGCCGCCTCCGGTGGCCGCACCCTCAGCGGCGGCGTCGACGCCGCCGCGGTGCACGGCCCCAAGCGGTTCTTCGGCGCCGCGCGCCTCGCCGAGGAGGGCGGCTCGCTCACCATCCTCGCCACCGCCCTGGTCGAGACCGGCTCCCGCGCCGACGACTACTTCTTCGAGGAGCTCAAGAGCACCGGCAACATGGAGCTCCGCCTCGACCGGACCCTCGCCTCACGGCGTGTGTTCCCGGCCGTGGACATCACCCCGTCCGGCACCCGCCGCGAGGAACTGCTGCTGCCCGGGGCCGAGTTGACAGCCGTCCGTGGCCTGCGACGCGCCCTGCAGACCCGGGACGCCCAGGCCGCGCTGGAAACCCTCCTGGAGCGGCTGCGCGCCACGCCGGACAACGCGACCTTCCTGCGTCAGGTCCAGCCGACCCTGCCCACCGCCTGATCCGACCCCGAATCCACCGCGCGGGACCTCCCGGACCTCTCCCGCGTGTGGCATCCGGGTACTGCATCCCCTCGCTCGGGCCTGGCACCATGGCGCAACGCGACTCCGTTCCTACGTTTGCGGTATGACAATCGGATTCCCATCCCGCATGGTCGTCTCGCTGACCGCCTTCTCCTGCTCCGCCCTCTGTGTGGCCGGAGCACTGGCCCTCGCGCCGAGTCCGGCTCTCGCCCGCCTCGGTACGGGCCTGCCGAGACCCATGGCCTCCCAGACGCCCTACCTCCAGCGGGCCGGGACACAGGTACGCACACGGTCCGACGCTCCCGCGCTGCCGGACATCTCGGCGCTGTCGTGGGTGGTGGCCGACTCAGGTAGCGGCGAGGTGCTCGCCGCGCACGACGCGCACCTCAAGCTGCCGCCCGCCAGCACCCTCAAGACCCTCTTCGCGCTCACCGTGCTCCCGTCGCTGCCCGCCGGCACCCAGCACACCGTCAGGGAGGAGGAACTGGAGGGCATCGGCGACGGCAGCAGCCTGGTGGGCGTGGCCGCGGGCCACACCTACCGCGTGTCCGACCTGTGGCGCGGGGTCTTCCTCAACTCCGGCAACGACGCCGTGCACGTACTGGCCGCGATGAACGGCGGCTGGCACCGGACGGCGGCCCGGATGCAGGCCAAGGCCCGCTCGCTGGGCGCCCTCGACACCCATGTCGAGTCACCCGACGGCTACGACACCCCCGGCCAGGTCTCGTCGGCGTACGACCTCGCTGTCTTCGGACGGGCCGGCCTGCGCAACCCGGAGTTCGCGCGCTACTGCTCCACCGCCGAGGCCACCTTCCCCGGCGACGGATACCCGTACGAGATCCAGAACACCAACCGGCTGCTGACCGGCGCCGACGGGGTGGCGCCCTATCCGGGCCTCATCGGCGTCAAGAACGGCTACACCACCAACGCGGGCAACACGCTCGTCGCCGCCGCGCACCGGGGCGGTCGCACCCTCGTCGTCACGGTGATGAACCCTCAGGCGGGAGGCGGCACCACGGTGTACGAGGAGGCCCGCTCGCTGCTCGACTGGGGCTTCGCGGCCGCCGGACACGTCGAACCCGTCGGATCGCTCCCCGACACCCGGTCCGTCCCGGCGGCGGGCGCCTCGCCCGTACAGGCGAGGACCGGGTCCGCGGACGGCCCCGACGGCGGCTGGCCGGAGACGGCCGGGATCCTGGGCGCCGCGGGTCTGGGCGCGGGCGGCGTGGCCCACGCCCTGCGTCTCAAGGGCGTGCGGGCCACCCGCGACTGACCGGCCGGCAGCCACAGCAGCAGCCCCAGCGTGATCCACGTGTACGTGTTGCTGCCGAGGAATCCGTCGAGGCCGGAGGAGTCGTCGAACCAGAGCCACACCACGCTGCTGCACAGCACCGCGTACAGGGCCGCCGCGACCCGAGCACGGTGCCGGTGCAGCAGTACGGCGAAGGACGGCAGCAGCCAGACGAGGTGGTGCACCCAGGTGATCGGGCTGAGGAGACAGGCGGCGAGACCGGTGAGGGCGAACGCGGCCGTCCAGTCCTCGTCGGCCAGCGCCCACGAGGTCCGCCACGCCCACACGCACAGGATCAGCAGGGCGGCCGCCGCCCACACGGCCCGACTCGGTTCGCCCGGTGCGGCGAGCCGGGCCAGAACGCCCTGCAACGACTGGTTGGAGACATAGGCGAGACGTCCGATGCGGTTGGTGTCCCACAGCGCCTCGGACCAGTAGAAACGCGAGGCGTCCGGCGCAGCCCAGGACGCAAGACCGGTGGCCGCCGCGGCGACGGCCGTCGCGACCCCGGCGGCGCGCCAGCGGCGGCCGAGCAGCAGCAGGCCGATGAAGAGCGCGGGGGTGAGCTTGATCGCGGCGGCCAGCCCGATGCCGACGCCCGCCCGGCGTCCCCGGCCGGTGGACAGCAGCCAGGCGTCGCTCAGGACGAGGGCCAGCAGCAGGAGGTTGACCTGCCCGAAGCTGAAGGTGTCGCGGACCGGTTCGAGCAGGGCCAGCAGACAGGCCGCGAGGGCGCAGCCGTACCAGCCGTAGCGGCGCAGCGCGGGCCCGACCAGGATCCACACCACGACCGCCAGCGCCGCGAGATTGAGCACCACGGAGACGGCGATCGCCGTGCGCAGCCCGATCAGCGCCATCGGCAGCATGGTCAGGGCCGCGAACGGCGGATAGGTGAATCCGTACGTGGTTCCCGGCACCCAGTAGTCGTAGATCCGGCCGCCGTGGTGGACCCAGGCGTCGACGGTGCCGTAGTACACGCGCAGATCGAACCAGTCGCGCAGCAGCGGCACGGTCGCGGTGAACACGCCCACCGCGACGACGAGTGAGAGCAGGCCGAGCAGCCGTCGGCCGTCGGTGTCCAGATGTCTCATGCCGTCCGCCCCAGCACCGGCGGTCGCGCCGGCTCCTCGGCCCGGGCGGTCTGATGGGCCTGCCAGAGCACGACGAGGGCGAGCGCACCGCCGGAGACGGCCAGCACCACCTGATCGACGTCCGGCGGGCCACCGCTCGGCAGTACGGCGAGCGCGAGTACCGCACTGGCCGCCGCGACCCGGTGGCGCACCGAGCCGTTGGGCGCCGCGGCGGCGATGAGGAACAGGCCCCACAGCGCGTACCAGGGCCGGATCGCGGGGCCGAACACGGCGACCGCGCCCAGGCTCAGGCCCAGCGCGTAGATGGGGCCCGGCCGCAGACGCAGCCATATGAACAGGACGACCAGGACGGTCACCACCAGCCCGGTCGCGTGCCAGACGGGCATCGCCAGCGGGGCGAGGCCGCTGCCGAGATCCTTCAGCAACGCGCCGGTGGCGCCGCCGAGCACGCTGGTGGGCGACCAGTTGTGCGGGGAGACGGGGGTCTTCAGGGCCGCGATCCAGCCGTACCCCGTGCCCGCCACGGCGGTCACCACGGCCGTGGTGGCGAGCGCGACCCCGGTCGTGGTCAAGGCCGTGCGCAGTACTCCGCGACGCCCGCGCAGCGCCACCACCGCCAGCAGGCCGAGCACGGCCGGCGCCTTGACCAGTGCGGCGAGGGTGATGAGGACGACGCCCAGGAGGTGCCATCTGCCGCGCGCGGCGACCAGGCCGACGCCGAGCAGCCCCAGCATGATGGCGTCGTTGTGCGCACCGGCCACCAGGTGCAGCAGCACGAGCGGGTTGAGCGCGCCGAGCCACAGCGCGGCGGCCGGATCGGCACCGCTGTGCCGGGCGAGGCGGGGCAGCGCCGCCGCCATCAGGCCGACGCCGAGCAGCGCGACCAGCCGCATGCCGAGGAGCCCCGCCGGTATCTCGCCGCGGGTGAGGCCGGACAGCGCGGAGGCGACGGCGAGGAAGACAGGACCGTACGGTGTCGCGGTCTGCTGCCACACCGGTGCCACCTCGTCGGCGAGCGGTCCGCCGAGCTGCGCGGGCCCGTTGGAGTACACGTCGATGTGCGCGTCGACCATGGCGCCCTGCGCGAGGTAGCTGTACACGTCCCTGCTGAACAGCGGCGGCGCGAGCAGCAGCGGCGCCGCCCACGCGGCGAGCACCAGCAGCAGTGCGCGCGGCGTCGGCGGCTGCGGACCGCGTACGACCTTGCCGAGCAGTACCCATGCGGCGATCAGCAGGACGACGCCGAAGTAGACCCCGACCACGCCGAGTACGGCACGCGCGGAGCCGGGGTCGAGGAAGTCCCGCGTGGGCAGGGCGCCGGCCGTCTCACCGCCGAGCGCGAGGAAGGCGGTACCGGTCAGGCCCAGGGCCTGACAGCGGTGGAGATCGAGGGGAGCCTTGGCCAACACTTGGCAAGCGTGTCAAGGGTGGGTGGCCGGATGGCGACGTCGTGCCTTCCCGGCGGGGTCCGTAGCGTTACCTCCGTGTGGTGGGTCGCCGGGTGCGGGTGCGTTGTGGCTGATCGCGCCCACGCGGCGGAGCCGCATATCGTCACAGCCCCGCGCCCCTGACGGGGCGCCCCCGTACCGCCCCTGGCAAAGCACCGCAGACGACGTGGCCCTCCTAGAACACCGAAACCCCTGTCAGCGTGGTGAAGCGGTCCAGGGCCGCCACGCCCGCCACCGAGTTGCCCCGCTCGTCCAGACCTGGGCTCCACACGCACAGGGTGCAGCGGCCGGGGACCACCGCGATGATGCCGCCGCCGACGCCACTCTTGCCGGGGAGGCCGACGCGGTAGGCGAAGTCGCCCGCCGCGTCGTACGTGCCGCACGTCAGCATGACCGCGTTGACCTGCTTGGCCTGGCTCTGGGTGAGCAGTCGGGAACCGTCGGCGCGGATGCCGTGCCGGGCCAGGAAACTCGTGGCGAGGGCGAGGTCGGCGCAGGACGCCTCGATCGAGCACTGGCGGAAGTACTGGTCGAGCAGGGCCGGCACCGGGTTGTCGATGTTGCCGTACGAGGCCATGAAGTGGGCGAGGGCCGCGTTGCGGTCGCCGTGGGTGGCCTCGGAGGCGGCCACCTCCTTGTCGAAGGTGAGGTCGGCGTTGCCGCTCTCCGCACGCAGGAAGGCCAGCAGGGTGCCGGCCGCGTCGCCGGTACGGGTCTGGAGCCGGTCGGTCACGACCAGGGCGCCCGCGTTGATGAAGGGATTGCGCGGGATGCCGTTCTCGTACTCCAGCTGCACCAGCGAGTTGAAGGGGTTGCCGGAGGGCTCGCGGCCGACGTGCTCCCACAGTTCGTCGCCCTCACGGGCCAGGTCGAGGGCGAGCGTGAAGACCTTGGTGATGGACTGCGTGGAGAACGGCTGTCGCCAGTCCCCCACGCCGTACACCGTGCCGTCGAGCTCGGCCACGGCCATGCCGAAGCGCCGGGGGTCGCAGGCGGCCAGCGCCGGAATGTAGTCGGCGGGCCGCCCGCGGCCGGGTGTCTGCCCGATCTCGGTGGCGATGCGCTCCAGGACCGGCTGGAAGGTCGGGGAGGACGGATACGACGAAGCAGCCATGATCACCATTGTGCCGCCGGGCCGGTCCGGGTGCGCACCGGGTCACACCGCCTGCGGGGTGCCGCTGCCCGCGATCACCTCGGGCCGCAGCAGCGCCGCCAGCCGCTCGGCGGGCAACAGGCCCTTCTCCAGGACGAGTTCGGCGACGCCGCGGCCGGTGGCGAGGGCCTCCTTGGCGATGTCCGTGGCCGCCGTGTACCCGATGTGCGGGTTCAGGGCGGTCACCAGGCCGATGGAGTTCTCGACCGCGGCGCGCAGCACCTCCGTGTTGGCGGTGATCCCAATGACGCAGCGCTCGGCGAGGGTCAGGCAGGCGGTGCGCAGGTGGGTGATGCTCTCGGACAGGGAGTGCAGGATGATCGGCTCGAAGGCGTTGAGCTGGAGCTGCCCCGCTTCCGCGGCCATCGTGATGGTGACGTCGTTGCCGATCACCTCGAAGGCGACCTGGTTGACGACCTCGGGGATCACCGGGTTGACCTTGCCGGGCATGATGCTCGAACCCGCCTGCACCGGCGGCAGGTTGATCTCGTTGAGGCCCGCCCGCGGCCCGGAGGACAGCAGCCGCAGGTCGTTGCAGCTCTTCGAGAGCTTCACGGCGATCCGCTTGAGTACGCCGGACATCTGGACGAAGGCGCCGCAGTCCTGGGTGGCCTCGACCAGGTTGGCCGCGGTGACCAGGGGCAGCCCGGTGATCGCGGAGAGGTGGCGGCGGGCGGATTCGGCGTATCCGGCGGGCGCGTTGAGGCCGGTGCCGATGGCCGTGGCGCCGAGGTTGATCTCGTGGATCAACTCGACGGCCTCGGCGAGCCTGCTGCGGTCCTCGTCGAGCATCACCGCATAAGCCGAGAACTCCTGCCCGAGGGTCATCGGCACCGCGTCCTGAAGCTGGGTACGCCCCATCTTCAGCACGTCACGGAACTCGAATGCCTTGGCGGCGAACGCGTCCTGGAGCACGGTCATCGCCTTGAGCAGCTCGCGCACCGCGAAGACGGTGGCGACCTTGACGGCGGTGGGGTAGACGTCGTTGGTCGACTGGCCGAGGTTGACGTCCTCGTTGGGGTGCAGGTACTGGTATTCGCCCTTGGCACGGCCGAGGAGCTCCAACGCCCGGTTGGCGACGACCTCGTTGGCGTTCATGTTCGTCGAGGTGCCGGCGCCGCCCTGGATGACGTCGACCACGAACTGGTCGTGCAGCTTGCCGGCGCGGATCTCCCGGCAGGCCGCGACGATGGCCATGGCCTTCTCCGGTTCGAGCAGGCCGAGTTCCTCGTTGGCACGGGCGGCGGCCTCCTTGACTGCGGCCAGGGCCTCGATCAGATGCGGGTAGGCGGAGATCGACGTTCCCGTGATGGGGAAGTTCTCGGTGGCGCGCAGGGAGTGGATGCCCCAGTACGCCTCGGCCGGGACGTCACGGTCCCCGAGCAGATCGTGTTCACTGCGGTGCGCTGCGGCGACGGTCATGACTGAACGGTCCTCTTTCGGAGGGGTGAGGGTGGATTGGGTGAGACGTAGAGGCGGGCCGGTCGGGGGTGAGCCACTGATCCGGCTCTGAGGCGCACGGACGCAAGGGGCGCGGGGAACTGCGCGACCAGCCGCAACCGCCCCGCACCCGCTGCAAGAGGCCGGTCCCCACGAATCCGAGGGGCGCGAGGAACTGCGCGACCAGCAACGACAGACCCGCACCCGGCGACGCACACCCACGACTGGTCGCAGGCCGCTCAGCCCGTGAGCGGATCAAGCACCCGGGCGGGGCGAAGCCCGCCCACAACGGCGCCGCCCCCGAGCAGCGGCACGGATCCGAACTCCGCGAGCAACGCCGGGGCAACCCCCGCGCGCGCCAGCGCCGCCGCGGCCACCGGCCCCCGCGCCCGGTCCGCACCGTCGGCGATCTTCACGGCGACGGCCCGGCCGTCCGGCAGCGCGGCCATCTGGACGCCTTCGAAGCCGTCCTTCGTGAGCAGCCCCGGCACGGCCCGCATCAGCGCCGCGACATCGCGGCCGGAGCCGGACGCCATCTCGGCGTGCTCACGCATCGCGTCGGCGACCCGCGCCTCCGGGGTGCCGGCCGGTGCGGTGGTGATCCGGGCGGCGGCGCGGGCGAGCCCGTGCAGCGAGACGGAGAAGAGGGGCGCGCCGCAACCGTCGACGGTGACCTGGGCGATCGCCTGCCCGGTGAGATCCTCGACGATCTCCGCGACGGCCTGCTGGAGGGGGTGGCCCGGGTCGAGGTAGTCGTCGAGGGACCAGCCGTTGAGCCGGGCGGTCATCAGCATGGCGGCGTGCTTGCCGGAGCAGTTCTGCGCGAGCCGGGACGGCAGCCGCCCCTCGCGGATCCAGGCGTCCCGCACGACCGGGTCGTACGGCAGGTCGGGCACGTTGCGCAGGTCGTCCTCGGTGACGCCGGCCAGTTCCAGGATCCGCCGGGTCCCGGCGAGGTGCCGTTCCTCGCCGGAGTGACTGGCCGCGGCCAGCGAGAGCAGCTCGCCGTCCAGCGGCAGTCCCGCCCGCAGCATCGCCACCGCCTGGACGGGCTTGAGCGCCGAGCGCGGGTGGAACGCGGCCTCGATGTCCCCGATCTGGAGATCGACGCCGCCGTCGGCGGCCAGCACGACCACCGAGCCGTAGTGGACGCCTTCGACGACTCCGCCGCGGACGAGCTGGGCGACGGGAGCGTGCAGGGGTTCGCGGATCACCGGGGCGGCGGCGATCGAAGCGGCGTACGTCATGCTCGTGCTCACGCGTCCACTCCGTCACGGATGCCGGAGACCCGGCGGCGCACCCCGTACCACCCGGCGACGAGCGCCACGGCGATCAGCGGCAGACACAGCACGGTGGTGCGCCCCGCTCCCCCGTCGGCGTACATCAGGACGAGGACGGAGACGAGGAAGCCGATCGTCACGATCTCGGTCCACGGGGAGCCGGGCAGGCGGTAGCTCGGCCTGGTCAGCTCGCCGCGCTGGGTCTTCCGCCAGAACAGCACATGGCAGAGCATGATCATGCCCCAGGTGGCGAGGATGCCGATGGCGGCGAAGTTCAGGACGATCTCGAAGGCGTCGGCGGGAACCACGAAGTTGAGGCCGACACCGAGGACGCAGATCCCGCTGGTGAGCAGGATGCCGCCGTACGGGACCTGGCTGCGGCTCATCACGCCGGTGAACCTGGGCGCGGAACCCGACATCGCCATGGAGCGCAGGATGCGGCCGGTGGAGTAGAGGCCGGAGTTGAGGGACGACATGGCCGCGGTGAGCACGACCAGGTTCATCACGCCGCCCGCCGCCGGGATGCCGATGTTCGACAGGACGGTCACGAAGGGGCTCTGGCCCGCGCTGTACTTGTTCCAGGGCAGCAGCATCGAGAGCAGGACGACCGATCCGACGTAGAACAGACCGACGCGCCACATGATCGAGTTGATCGCCTTCGGCATGATCTTCTCGGGGTTCTCCGTCTCGCCCGCCGCGACACCGACCAGCTCGACGGAGGCGTAGGCGAAGACGACGCCCTGGATGATCAGCAGCATCGGCAGCAGGCCGTTGGGGAAGATTCCGCCGTTGTCGGTGATCAGGGACGGGCCGGGGGTGGTGCCGTCGACCGGGTGCTGGGTGACCAGCAGGAAGATGCCGATGAGCATGAAGACGACGAGCGCGCTCACCTTGATGATCGCGAACCAGAACTCCAGTTCGCCGAACATGCGTACGGATATCAGGTTCACCGTGAGGACGACGGCGAGCGCGATGAGCGCGATCACCCACTGCGGGATGTCGGAGAACATGCCCCAGTAGTGGGTGTAGACGGCCACGGCGGTGATGTCGGCGATCCCGGTGGTGGCCCAGTTCAGGAAGTACATCCAGCCGGCGACGTACGCGCCCTTCTCCCCCAGGAACTCCCGGGCGTACGACACGAAGGCGCCGGAGGACGGCCGGTACAGGACGAGTTCGCCGAGCGCGCGCACGACGAGGAAGGCGAAGACGCCGCACACCGCGTACGCGACGAAGAGGGAGGGGCCGGCGTCGGCGAGCCGGCCGCCCGCGCCGAGGAAGAGTCCGGTGCCGATGGCACCGCCGATGGCGATCATGTTGACATGCCGGGACTTCAGCGACTTGCTGTAACCCGCGTCTCCGGCGTCGACGTGCGCGGCCGGTTCGCCGGCCGATGTGGCCTCGTCTTTGAGGGACTGCTCGCTCACGCCTCGGGTCCGCCTTCCGTGGGGATGTCCGTACGCGCGGGGCGCACGATGTCGGTGAGGGTGGTCTCCACGCGGTCGAGGTGATGGGACATCGCCTCCACCGCGTCGTGTTCACTGCCGTCGATCAGCGCTTCGACGATCGCCCGGTGCTCGCGGTTGGACTGTTCGCGCCGCCCGCCGAGCTCGTTGAGGAAGGCGGACTGGCGGGCCAGCGCGTCCCGGATCTCTTCGATCACCCTGCGGAAGACCGGGTTCTGCGAGGCCTCGGCGACCGCGATGTGGAAGATCGTGTCCATCGCGACCCACGCCGTGGTGTCGGTCTCCCGCTCCATCCGGTCCAGCAGATGGGCCAGGTGGTCGAGGTTCTCAGGGGTGCGGCGCACCGCCGCGTAACCGGCGACCGGGATCTCGACGTGGCGGCGCACCTCGAGCAGGTCACTCGCCGCGTAGTCGCCGAAAGTGGGGTCCTCGACCGTGTTGGCGACCACGAAGGTGCCCTTGCCCGTACGGGACACGGTCAGGCCCATCACCTGCAGGGCCCGCAGCGCCTCCCGGAGCACCGGCCGGCTGACCTCCAGGCGGCGGCACAGCTCGGCTTCGGAGGGGAGTTTGTCACCGATGGCGTATTCGCCGCGCTCGATGGCGCCGCGAAGGTGGGTGAGCACCGCTTCCATGGCGCTGACGCGCCGCGGTACCGATCCACCTGTCTGGCTGTCTGACAGGTTCACGGGGGTGATCCTGCGGGTGACAAGAGGGGGCTGTCAAGGGGAGTGAAAAGAAACATTCAGGGGGTGGGAAGCCTGTAAACCGGCTTCGCACCCCCTGTGAGCTGCCGTTTCCGCGATCAGCCGGCGAGGGTCCCGCTCGCCAGCAGCCCGAACAGTGCCAGACCGATCACGATCCGGTAGATCACGAAGGCATTGAAGGAGTGCTTGGCGACGAACTTCAGCAGCCAGGCGATCGACCCGTAGGCGACGACGAAGGAGACGATCGTGCCGACGGCGAGCGGCGCGGCGCCCACCCCCGTACCCAGGGCGTCCTTCAGCTCGTACAGACCGGCGCCGGTGAGGGCGGGGATGCCGAGGAAGAAGGAGAGCCGGGTGGCGGCGACCCGGTCCAGGTCCAGGATCAGCGCGGTGGACATCGTGGCGCCGGAGCGCGAGAAGCCCGGGAAGAGCAGCGCGAGGATCTGCGAACAACCGACCAGCATCGCGTCCTTGAAGGACGTGTCGTCCTCACCGCGCTTGTGCCGGCCCATCTGGTCCGCCGCCCACATCACACCACTGCCGACGATCAGCGAGCCCGCGACCACCCACAGGGAGGCGAGCGGTCCGTCGATGAGCGGCTTGGCGGCGAGGCCCACGATCACGATCGGGATGGTGGCGTAGATGACCCACCAGGCGAACTTGTAGTCGTGGTGCTGCCGCTCCTCGCGGTCGCGCAGCCCCCGGCCCCACGCGGAGACGATCCGCACGATGTCCTTGAAGAAGTACACCAGTACGGCGGCGATCGCGCCGACCTGGATGACCGCTGAGAACCCGACGACGGCCTTGTCGTCGACCGGGATGTTCATCAGCCCCTCGGTGATCTTGAGGTGGCCGGTGGAGGAGACGGGGAGGAACTCGGTCACTCCCTCGACGACTCCGAGGACGACGGCCTGACCGACGTTGATGACGCTCATGGGATCCAGTTCTAGGTCTGAGGGGCTGGTGGTGAGGAGGATTGGTCGACAGTGCTGTAGACAGTCTTACTATGCGCGGGTGACGTCCGGTGCCTACGCCCACAACGCCTGGGCGAACGAGACACCCGCGAACGCCGCGCCGAGCCCGGCCGTCACGCTCACGAGCACGCTGGCCGCAGCGTAGAACCCCGCGCCGGTCTCGGTCAGCCGTAGTGTCTCGTACGAGAACGTCGAGTACGTGGTCAGCGCCCCGCACAGGCCGGTCCCGAGGAACAGCTGAAGATGGGATCCCGCGGCCCCCGCGGCGACCGCGCCGGTCAGCAGACCGAGGATCAGACAGCCGACGACGTTGACCGCGAAGGTGCCCCAGGGGAAGACGGTGTCATGTCTGGTCTGCACCGCACGGTCGGTCAGATAGCGCAGCGGTGCGCCGACCATTCCGCCGACGATCACCAGCAGCCAGTTCACAACTATCTCTTACCTTTCTTGCCCGTTTTGCCGGATTCGGCGTCTCGGCCTGCGTATCTGATGACCTCGCAGTCGTCGAGGATCACCAGCCCCTCCCCGACGAGTTCGTCGAGCTGGGGCAGGAAGGCACGGACGCGGTCCTCGGTGTCCACGATGACGATCGCCACCGGCAGGTCTTCGCTCAGTGACAACAGCCGTGAGGTGTGGATCAGGGAGGAGGCGCCGAAGCCCTCGATACCGCGGAAGACGCTCGCGCCTGCCAGGCCCGCCGCGTGGGCGCGGTGCACGATCTCCGTGTAGAGCGGCTTGTGGTGCCAGATGTCGTTCTCGCCGATGAAGATCGTCACCCGTAGTGCGCTGCCCGTCAGCCGTGTCATCGCCGCCTCCGTACCAGGGCGCGGCGGGTCGCGGTCACCGCGAGCCACACCGCCGTGAGCGCCGCGCACAGAGTCGCGACGAGATAGGCGAGGCCGGTTCCGGGGTGGCCCGAGTCGACCAGTTTCTGGATGTCCACGGCGTACGTCGAAAAGGTGGTGAACCCGCCCAGCACACCGGTGCCGAAGAAGGGCCGCACGAGTCGGTGGGCCGCCCACACGTCCGTGATGACGACCATGAAGACGCCGATCACCGCGCAGCCGATGACGTTGACCCAGAACGTGGTCCAGGGGAACCCGCCCGTCTCCACCGGCCACAGCCGCGCGGCCCCGTACCGGGCGGTGGCGCCGATGGCTCCGCCGAGCGAGACCATCGCCACGACCGGGGCCTGGCCGTGCCAGGGGGACGTGGGGCGCGGGGCCGGCCGTGCGGCGGCACCCGGCTCGCCGACGCGCTCGGGATGCGGGACTGTCATGACGTACTTCTCCTACTCGCCTGGCCCGGGCCCCCGGGCACACCTCATCGCAAGTAGGGACCGTTGGCGGCATCAGCGCCGCGGTTCGGGTACGGCGGGCCCCACCGCCGCGCCGCGACACATGATCGCGGCCGCTGAACAGGGTAACGCCGACCCCATCGTCCTCGCACACTCGACCGGGGAGCGCGGCGGCCCCGCTGCCCCTCCCCCGCTTCCCCTCCCCGACCTACCAGCCCTTCTCGAACAGGGTGCGGACCTAGGCGATGCGGTACTCGTCGCGGCGGCAGAGCGTGCGCCGCCCGACCCTTCTCGCGCGCAGCAGCCCGACCCCGACGAGGAGGTCGAGGTGGGTGCGGGCGACGGCGTGGCTCACGCCGAGCTTGGTGGCGAGGGTGGCCGCGTCGACGCCGTCGACGAGACAGCCGTGGCGCTCGGGCGGGAAGTGCGCGGCGGGGTCCCGCAGCCACTCCAGGATGTCCAGGCGTCGCCCGCCGACGGGAACCCTCAGCATCTCGTCCCCCTGCTCTTCGTGATGGTGGCGCTGTGTCACCGCTGTCCCGCAGCCCGGGGCGGCACGCACGGGACTTCCGGGTCTTCGCACGGCCCGGAAGTCCCTGGACAGCACAAGGGCCCAGCCGCCTCGGCAGCCGGGTCCTCATGTCATCGGCGGTGGCTGATCAGCGGTGGCCGAACTGCGACATGGCGGGCAGCGCCTTGTCGTCGAAGCCGAACAGCGCCTGGTTCTCCCAGCCGTTGCCGGACGCGGCATCGGTCGGGTCCCAGCCGTTGCCCGTGACGGCGGTCCAGGTGGCCTCCCAGTAGAAGACACCGAGGCCGCGGCCGTTCGGGACGGCCTCCACGACGTTCATCACGTCCCGCAGCCACGCGGACTGTCCGGCGGTGGTGGCCGGGTAGCCGGAGACCAGCTCACCGGTCGTGTCGATCTGGTTGACGAGCGAGTCGTCGCTGTCGAGACGGAAGGGGTAGGCCGTCTCGGCCAGGAACACCGGCTTGCCGTAGCGCGCGGCCGCGTCGTCCAGGGTCGTCTGGAAGTCGGAGAGCGGGCCGTGCCAGTAGCCGTAGTAGGACAGGCCGATGGCGTCGAACTTCACGCCGTTGGAGACCGCGTTGTCGAACCACCAGCGGGTGCCGGCCAGGTCGCCGCCCTTGGCGAGGTGCAGCGCGACGGTCGTCGACGAGCTGACGGCCTTGACGGCGTCGTAGCCGGAGTTGAGGAGCCCGGCGAGCTGCGACCAGTTGTCGGTGGAGCCCTCGGACCACAGCATGCCGCCGTTGATCTCGTTGCCGACCTGGACCATGTCGGCGGTGGTGCCCTGCGCCTTCAGCGCGTTGAGGACGTCGTACGTGTGGTTGTAGACGTCCGTCTTCAGCTGGCTGTAGGAGTGGCCCGCCCAGGCGGCCGGCTTGGTCTGGGCGCCGGGGTCGGCCCAGGTGTCCGAGTAGTGGAAGTCGACCAGGAGCTTCATGCCCTGCGCCTTGATGCGCTTGGCCATCGCCAGGACGCGCGTCTTGTTGTTGTAGCCGTCGGCGGGGTTCACCCAGACCTTCAGGCGCGCGTAGTTCATACCGGAGGACTTGAGGATGGCGAGCGCGTCACCGGTGGTGCCGGAGCTGGTCTTGTAGACGCCGCCGAGCGCCTCGCTCTTGGCGAGGGAGGAGATGTCGGAGCCCTTGACCGACAGCCCGGTGGCGCTGCCGGAGGCGAACGTCAGATCGTCGACGTTGATCCAGTTGCCCGCGTTGGCATCGGAGTTGATGCTGATCGTGCACTGGTTGCCGGTCACCGCGACGGGGACGACGAGGTGTATCCATCCGCTGCTGGAGACCGGCAGGTCGGTGCGCTGCTCGGTGCCGCCGCAGTTCTTCAGCGCGAGATAGGCGGAGTTCTGGCCGCCGCCCGAGCGCACCCAGGCGGTGAGCCGGTAGTTCCCGTTGGTCAGTCCGGAGAGGTACTGGTACGTCTCCACCTTGTAGGCGGCGGAGGAGTACTGCGTGAGGCGGTAACCACCGCCGTGGCCCCCGGCCTCCACGTAGGAGGCGCCGGTGTCGCCGTACTCCGACCAGCCGGCGGGCGTGGCCGTGCCGGCGCCGTCGGCCTCGAATCCGGCGTTGGTGAGGGTGCTCGCCGCCTGTGCCGTCTGCGCGGGCAGGGCGGTGAGGGCCAGCCCGGCCGCGAGCGGCAGCAACAGGGCCCTGAGGGTGCGTCTGGGATGGAACATCTTCGTCCGTCGTCCCTTCGACGTGATGGGAATGGGGGTGCCCCCGGAGTGGCTCTGGGGGGGCGCCCCCTCCGCCCGCGGCTCTCGTGGCACTCACGGGCGGAGGGGAGTTCGGCTCGGCCGCCGGGTCCTGAGGCCCGGACGGCCGTCGGCTCAGCCGTCGAGTCGTACGACCCGGACGGCCCCCGCGGGCAGCGCGAGGCGGCCCGCGGCGCGTTCGCCCGTCAGCAGCTCGGTGCCGGCCGCGTCCAGGGGCACCTTGGCGTCCGACGAGGAGTGGTTGATCGCGAACAGGAAGGTGCCCGACTCACCGCTGCGGCGCACCACTTCGACATCGCGGGGCAGGTCGGCGCGCGGCGCGATCCGCGCGTCGTCGGACGCCCAGCCGATCAGGGCGTCCAGGCCCTGCGCGCCGAGGCGGGTGGAGACGTACCAGGCGGAGCCCGCGCCGAGGCGGTGGCGGGTGACCGCCGGGTGACCCGCGGTGAGTCCGTCGGCGTACGTCCACACGGGCTCGGCGCCGCGCGGCACCACGAACTCGGTCCAGACGTCGCCGGTGAGCTCGGAGCCGTCGGGGCCGGTGATCCGGACCCGGTCGTCCTTCAGGAGCGGTGAGAACTCCTCGACGGTCAGGCCGAGCACGTCCCGCAGCGCGCCGGGGTAGGCACCCTCGTGCACGGCGTCGTGCTCGTCGACGATGCCGGAGAAATACGAGACGACGAGGGTGCCGCCGTTCTCGACGTACTCCCTGAGGTTGTTCCCGGCGGCCTCGGTCATCAGGTAGAGGGCGGGGACGACGACAAGGGGATAGGCCGACAAGTCGGCTTCCGGGTGAGCGAAGTCCACCGTGAGGTGGCGGTCGTAGAGCGCCTCGTAGAACGCGTCGGCGCGCTCGCGCGGGTCGTGGTCCTCGCTGGGGCGCCAGTCGAGAGCCTGCGCCCACCAGGAATGCCAGTCCCACAGCACGGCCGCGTCGGCGACGGTGCGGCTGCCCTTGACCGAGGTCAGCGAGTCGATGGACGCGCCGAGTTCGACGACCTCGCGCCAGACCCGGGAGTCGGTGCCGGCGTGCGGCACCATCGCCGAGTGGAACTTCTCGGCGCCGCGCCGGGACTGCCGCCACTGGAAGAACATGGCACCCTCGGAGCCGCGCGCCACGTGCGCGAGGGAGTTGCGGGCCATCTGGCCCGGGGCCTTCGCGGGGTTGCGGGGCTGCCAGTTGACGCCGGACGTGGAGTGTTCGAGCAGCAGCCAGGGGGCGCCGCCCGCGACGGAGCGGGTGAGGTCGGCGGCCATCGCGAGGTTGACGTGGGTGCGGCGGCCGTCGGTGATCAGGTAGTGGTCGTTGGTGACGAGGTCGACCTCGCGGCCCCAGGCCCAGTAGTCGACGGAGTCGCACTGGCTGAGGGCGGTCATGAAGTTCGTGGTGACCGGGATGCCGGGGGCGAGGCGGTGCAGGATGTCCCGCTCGGCGACGAAGTTCTCGCGCATGGTCTCGTCGGCGAAGCGCTTGTAGTCGAGGGCCTGGGCCGGGTTGCCGACCGTGGGGGTCACGCGCGGCGGGTTGATCTGCTCGAAGTCCGCGTAGCGCTGGCCCCAGAAGGCGGTGCCCCAGGCCTCGTTGACCGTGTTCACGCTCCCGTACGTGCGGGCCAGCCAGCGCCGGAAGTGGGCGGCGCAGGACGCGCAGTAGCAGGCCGAGACGGGGACGCCGTACTCGTTGTGGACGTGCCACAGGGCGAGCGCGGGGTGGCCGGCGTACCGGGTGGCGAGTGCGGTGGTGATGCTCGCCGCGGCGGCGCGGTAGTCGCTGTTGCTGTGGCAGATGGCGCCGCGCGAGCCGAACTCGTAGCGGGTGCCGTCGGCGGCCACCGGCAGCGCCTCGGGGTGCTCGCGGTAGAACCAGGCGGGCGGCGCGACGGTCGGGGTGCCGAGGTCGGCGCGGATGCCGTTCTCGTGCAGCAGGTCGAGCAGTCGGTCCAGCCAGCCGAAGTCGTGAGTCCCCCGGGCGGGTTCGAGCAGCGCCCAGGAGAAGATCCCGACGCTCACCATCGTGACCCCCGCCTCGCGCATCAGCCGGACGTCCTCGCGCCAGACGCTTTCCGGCCACTGCTCGGGGTTGTAGTCCCCACCGAAGGCGAGCCTGGTGAGGCCCTTGGGTGTGGTCTCCGGCATGGATCTTCTCCCGTTTAATCGATCATTTGGGAACGTGCACACACTCGATCAGCGGCGCGATCCCAACATAACCGCACAGCAACAACCATTGACAAGTGTCCGGGATGTTTCTCTACTGTGAACGCTCACAGAAGCATGGCACGGTCGCCGCAGCAGGCGGGGACCCAGGTCAGGGGAGAAAGATCCATGCCAAACACGAAGCTGCGTCGCCTCGTGGCCACCTCCATCGCCGTCACGCTCGGCGGCACCGCACTCGCCGCCTGCGGCTCGTCGGACGACAAGAGCTCGTCCGAATCCGGTCCGGCGTCCCTGACGTACTGGTCCTGGACTCCGGGCATGGACAAGGTGGCCGACCTCTGGAACAAGGGGCCGGGCAAGCAGCAGAAGATCACGGTCACGGTGAAGAAGCAGGCGTCGGGCGACACGCTGGTCACCAAGATCCTCACCGCGCACAAGGCGAAGAAGGCCCCGGACCTGGTCCAGGCCGAGTACCAGGCGCTGCCGACCCTGGTCAGCAATGACGCGCTCGCCGACATAGCGGGCGAGTCGAAGGACGCGAAGACCAAGTTCGCCGACGGTGTCTGGCAGCAGACGACCCTGGGCTCGGACGCCGTGTACGCGATCCCGCAGGACATCGGCCCGATGATGTTCTACTACCGCCAGGACCTCTTCAAGAAGTACGGCCTGACGGTTCCCACGACCTGGGAGCAGTTCGCCGAGACCGCCCGCGCGCTGAAGAAGAAGGCCCCGGACAAGGACCTGACCACCTTCTCCGCCAACGACTCCGGCCTCTTCGCCGGTCTCGCCCAGCAGGCGGGCGCCAAGTGGTGGACCGCCTCGGGCGACAAGTGGAAGGTCGGCATCGACGACGCGGCCTCGCAGAAGGTCGCCGACTTCTGGGGCGGTCTCGTCAAGGAGGGCGCGATCGACAACCAGCCGATGTACACGCCGTCCTGGAACAAGGCGCTGGACACCGGCAAGCAGATCGCCTGGGTCAGCGCGGTCTGGGCGCCCGGCACCCTCACCACCGCGGCCCCCGACACCAAGGGCAAGTGGGCGATGGCCCCGCTGCCTCAGTGGGACAACAGCACGGACGTCACCGGCAGCTGGGGCGGCTCCTCGACGGCCGTCACCACGGACTCGCAGCACAAGGCGGCCGCCGCGAAGTTCGCCACCTGGCTGAACACGGACCCGCAGGCGGTGGCCGCGCTGGCGAAGGAGGGTGGCATCTACCCGGCCGCCACCACCGCGCAGACCAGTGACGCCTTCTCCGAGCCGCCGGCGTTCTTCTCCAACCAGCCGGACTTCTACACGAAGGCCGCGGAGATCGCCAAGACCACCGCGCCCTCCGCCTGGGGCCCGAACGTGAACGTCGCCTACACGACCTTCAAGGACGCGTTCGGCGCCGCCGCCAAGGACAAGTCGGACTTCACCGCCGCTCTGAAGAAGATGCAGGACGACACGGTCGCCGACCTCAAGAAGCAGGGCTTCGGGGTCGCTCAGTGACCACGGCACGTCGGAAGTCGTACGGGGTCAAGGGGGCCCCGTACGCTTTCCTCCTCCCCGCGACGATCCTCTTCTCCCTCTTCTTCGCGCTGCCCATCGGCTACGCGCTCTGGCTGAGCCTGCACAAGGTGCAGGTCAAGGGCCTGGGCCTGGGCTCGGGCGCCCGCAACGAAGTCTGGGCGGGGCTGGAGAACTACAAGGACGCCCTCTCCGACTCCGAGCTGCTGAGCGGCGCGGTGCGCGTGGTGGGCTACGGCGCCATCGTGATCCCGGTGATGCTCGGCCTCGCGCTGCTGTTCGCGCTGATGCTCGACACGGACAAGGTACGCCTGGCACCCTTCACCCGGCTCGCGATCTTCCTGCCGTACGCCATTCCCGGCGTCGTCGCCGCGCTGCTGTGGGGCTTCCTGTACCTCCCGGACGTCAGCCCCTTCTACTTCGTCCTCGACAAACTGGGGATGCCGCAGCCGAACCTGCTGGACGGCGGCCCGCTGTATCTCGCCCTGTCCAACATCGCGGTCTGGGGCGGCACCGGCTTCAACATGATCGTCATCTACACCTCGCTGCAGGCCATCCCGGCCGAGGTGTACGAGGCGGCGAAGCTGGACGGCGCCACGCCCCTGCAGATCGCGCTGAAGATCAAGATCCCGATGGTGGCGCCCTCACTGGTGCTCACCTTCTTCTTCTCGATCATCGCGACGCTCCAGGTGTTCAGCGAGCCGACCACCCTCAAACCCCTCACCAACTCCGTCTCCACGACCTGGAGTCCGCTCATGAAGGTGTACCAGGACGCCTTCGGCAGGGGCGACATCTACTCGGCCGCCGCGGAGGCGGCGATCATCGCCGTCGTCACCCTCGTCCTGTCCTTCGGCTTCCTGCGGGCCGCGAACTCCCGTAACAAGCAGGAGGAAGCACGATGAGTTCTCTTGCCGTACGCAAGGCGGCACCGGCCGCGGGTACCACCCCCGGCACCGCCCAGGGCCCGCCGCTGCGCCGCCGTATCGCCTTCGTACCCACCCTGACGCTGCTGCTCGGCGCGCTCTACTGTCTGCTGCCCGTCGCGTGGGTGCTGATCGCGGCCACCAAGTCGGGCCGTGAGCTGTTCTCGACCTTCACGTTCCTGCCGGGCTCCGGCTTCACGCAGAACGTCAAGGACCTCAACGCCTACCGCGACGGGATCTACTGGAAGTGGATGGGCAACTCCGCCCTCTACGCGGGCCTCGGCGCCCTCCTGTCGACGGCCGTCTCGGCGCTCAGCGGCTACGCGCTCGCGATCTACCGCTTCCGGGGCCGCGAGACCGTCTTCAGCGTCCTGATGGCGGGCGTGCTCATGCCCCCGGTGATCCTGGCGATCCCGCAGTACCTGCTGCTGGCCAAGGCGGACCTCACGGACTCCTACGCGTCCGTCCTGCTGCCCCTCGTCCTCTCCCCGTACGGCGTCTACCTCGCCCGGATCTACTCCTCCGCGGCCGTGCCCGGTGACGTGGTCGAGGCCGGACGGATGGACGGGGCCAGCGAGTGGCGGATCTTCACCCGGATCGCGCTGCCGATGATGGTGCCCGGACTGGTGACGGTGTTCCTCTTCCAGTTCGTCGCCGTGTGGAACAACTTCCTGCTGCCGTACATCATGCTCAGCGACGACGAGAAGTTCCCGATCACGCTGGGTCTGTTCACGCTGCTCGAACAGGGCGCCAACACCCCGGCGCTGTACACGCTCGTGATCACCGGCGCACTGCTCGCGATCATTCCGCTCATCGCCCTCTTCCTGGTCATCCAGCGATTCTGGAGCCTCGATCTGCTCTCGGGAGCCGTAAAGTCGTGACCATGACCAACGCGGGGGGCAGGCGCAGACCGCCGACGATCCATGACGTCGCGCGCGAGGCCGGCGTGTCCCGGGGCACGGTGTCGCGGGTGCTCAACGGCGGGCACTACGTGAGCCCGGCGGCACAGGAGGCGGTCAACGCCGCCATCCGCAGAACGGGCTACGTCGTGAACCGGCACGCCCGCTCGCTGATCACCGGCCGCTCCGACTCCATCGGCTTCCTGCTCACCGAACCGCAGGAGAGGTTCTTCGAGGACCCGAACTTCAACGTCCTGCTGCGTGGCTGCACCCAGGCGCTGGCCGGGCACGACATCCCCCTCCTGCTGATGCTCGCGGGCACCGAGGACGAACGGCGGCGCATTACGCGGTACATCACCGCGGGCCACGTCGACGGAGTGCTGCTGGTCTCCAGCCACTCGGGCGACCCGGTCGCCGAGCAGCTGCGTGAGGCGGGCGTGCCGCTGGTCGCCTGCGGCAAGCCCATCGGGCTCGGCTCCAAGGTGAGTTACGTCGCCGCGGACGACCGCGACGGCGCCCGGGACATGGTCAAGCACCTGGTCTCCCTGGGCCGTCGCCGCATCGGCATGGTCACGGGTCCGCTCGACACCCCGGGCGGTGTCGAGCGGCTCGCGGGCTACCGGGAGGTGCTCGCCGAGGCGGGCATCGAGGCCGACGACCGCCTCGTCGCCTCCGGCGACTACAGCCGGGCCAGCGGTGAGGCGGGCGCCGAGCGGCTCCTCGACCGTGCTCCGGACATGGACGCGGTGTTCGTCGCCTCCGACCTGATGGCCCAGGGCGTGCTGGCCGCGCTGCACAAGACCGGCCGCCGGGTCCCGGAGGACGTCGCCGTCGGCGGCTTCGACGACTCCCCCGCCGCCACCGCGGTCACCCCCGCCCTCACCACCATCCGCCAGCCCTGGGACCGCATCAGCAACGAGATGGTGCGGGTGCTGCTCGCGCAGATAGGGGGCGACGACCCGGCGGCGGTGATCCTGCCGACGGAACTGGTACGACGCGACTCGACCTGAGCCGCACCCCGACGTCGAGTGACTGGGACCGGTCAGGATTCGAGAAGCCTCCGGGCACTCCCCCGCCCTACCGTGAAAGCACCGGAACACACCACGGAGGAGTCACCATGACCGCAGGGCTGAAGACCATCATCTATCCCGTCAAGGACCTCGCGCGGGCGAAGGCCCTGTTCGGCGCGCTGCTCGGAACGGAGCCCTACGCGGACACCGCGTACTACGTCGGATTCAAGGACTCCGGACAGGACGTCGGCCTCGACCCCAACGGTCACGCCAAGGGCATGACCGGACCGGTCCCGTACTGGCACGTCGACGACATCCGGGCGACGCTGGCCGGCCTGCTGGAAGCCGGTGCCGAGACGCTCCAGGACGTCCAGGACGTGGGTGGCGGCAGGCTGATCGCCTCGGTCAAGGACACGGACGGGAACCTCGTCGGGCTCCTCCAGGACAGTTCCGGCGAGTAGCCCCGCCGGGTTGTTGCAACCGCACTAGTTGCACACTCAATAAAACCCCGGACCTCTGTTACCGTGCACATATGGCAGTGAACACGGCGAGCGAGGCCCCGCTCGAGGACCGGTGGCGGGACATCCTGTCGGTGCACGCGCGCACGATGTGCGAGATCGACCGCGCGCTGCACCCGCACGGTCTCGGGGCCAGCGACTTCGAGGTGCTGGACATCCTCGTCTCGAGCGAGCTCGCGCACGAGGGCGAGCACTGCCGGGTGCAGAACATCGCCGACCGTGTCCATCTGAGCCAGAGCGCCCTGTCCCGCCTGATCGGGCGGCTGGAGAAGGACGGCCTGGTGGAACGCACCGTCTGCCTGGAGGACCGGCGCGGCGTGTGGGTCGCGCTCACCCGCAAGGGACGCGACCTGCACACCGAGGTACGCCCCCTGCAACGCGCCGTGCTGACGCGCATGCTGAACGCCTAGCCTCTACACCACGAGCTCCGCCCCGTCCGGCAGCACTTCGACCCCCGCCTCGCTCACCCGCGCACGGGCGTCCGAGTCCGGGTCGAGCAGCGGGTTCGTGTTGTTGAGGTGGGTGTAGATCCGCCGGGGGCCGGGATGGTGGGCGAGGGCCGCGAGGCTGCCGCGCGCGCCCGCCACCGGAAGGTGCCCCATCGCGGCCTGCCGCCCGCCCCGCGAGCGCACGGCCGTGCCCATCTCGTCGGCCGCGTAGAACGTGCCGTCGAGCAGTGCGCAGTCCGCCGAGGCGAGCAGGTCGTCCAGCCCCGGGGTCCAGGCGCCCAGACAGGGCGCGTACAGAAGCACTCCGCCGCCCGCCAGGTCCTCGATCCGGTACGCGGTCACCCAGCGGTCGTCCGGGGCGGGGCCGGCGACGTACTTCGGGGCCTTGCGACCGACAGGGTGCGCGGTGACGACCAGACCGCCGGACAGCACGAACCCGCCCTCGGTCAGGCTGTCCGCCCACTCCCAGGGGGCGTAGCGGTCGAGCAGGTCACGCAGTGGGGCCAGGGTGGCGAGGACGGGCCGTGCGGCGTAGACCTTGAGTCCGGCGCCGCCGCGCAGCACGGTCAGCCCGGCGACATGGTCGGCCTCCGCGTCGGTCAGGAGCACGCCCCGTACGGGTGTGTCCCGGGGCCCCGGTCCGGGTGCGAGCGCGGGCGTGGTGGTCAGCTGCGTACGGATGTCGGGCGAGGCGTTGAGCAGCCACCAGTCACGGGAGTTGCCGCTCAGGGCGACGGACTCCTGGGTCCGCGCGGGCAGTCTTCCGTCGCGGGCGGCCGCGCAGAGCGCGCACGCGCAGTTCCACTGTGGGAAGCCGCCACCGGCGGCCGTACCCAGCAGGACGACTTTCAAGGGGACCCCCATCCCTCCGCACCGAACCGTACCCGGGGGATCTTCCCCACTCGGCGGCCAGAACTACGCGGCAGCCGGGGGCAGTTCGGGACGATCTTCGCCTGGGCGCCGGTCCGCGGGGCGCGCGGGCGGGATCGGTGTCGAGGGGAAGTCCCGCGTCCCGGTCCACAGCGCCGGGACCGCGTCGCCGCGGCGGCACAACTCGTGGGCGATCGTCTCGTAGTTGACCCGCCAGCCGCGGAAGTGCGGCCACGCCTGTCCGGACGTCCGCTCGGCGGGGAAACCGGCCGCCTCCACCATCGCGACGGCGGCGTCGAACTCCAGGTAGGTGAGCTGGATCGAGGTGTCGGGTGCGGGGTCGGTGTCGTAAGGGAAACGCAGGGAGCGGGCGATGTCGCGCAGTGCGGTGAATCCCGCGCGCAGCATCAGGCGGGCCTCGGGCGGAGCGCTGCTCGGGGTGAGGGCGAGCTGCATGGCGGCCGCGTCCATGACGGCGACGAGGGCGACGATCCAGCTGCGATAGGGCCGCGGTGAGCGGAACGCGAGCAGGACGGGGTACGTGGAGTGGCTCTCGCCGATGTCGGAGGCGAGCCGTTCCCAGGAGCGGTACAGCTCGGGCAGCGCGGTCTCGGTGTCGACCAGCCACTGCCGGGCGAGGATCTCCGGTCCCCAGGCGGGTTCGCCCGCGCGCGACTGGAGCAGGGTCACCTCCAGCTCGCGACGGCTGTAGGCGGCGTACAGCGTGGGCAGGTAGGCGATCTGGAGGGCGATCACGACCGGCCCGGTGGCGGCCGCGACGAAGTCCACCACGGACAGGTGCAGTCGGTCGCCGCTGGCGAAACCGAGGGTGAACAGGCTGGAACCCGCCTCCCGGACCGACTGGGTCCAGGTCAGCGAGGAGATGGCGTGCAGCAGCAGTCCGAAGCCGATCAGCACGCCGCCGAGCCAGCTCACGAGCATGCCCATCAGCATGAGCGGGGCGAGCCAGGTCTGCGCGCGGTCGATGGCACTGTAGCCGCCGCCGGGGGCGGCGAGGCGCAGCAGGAAGCGCAGGGTGCGCCACCAGCGGATCACCATCGAGGAGTACAGCCCGCGGGGCACGACGAGGGTGCGCAGGATGCTGGCGAACACCAGCACCAGGAGCAGGCCGCCGGCCACGCCCGAGATCCATTTCATGCGGTCATTCTCACGCCCGGCACGGACGTCTTCAGCGCAACGGATCTCGTACAGCGCGAACGGGGCCCGCGACCCGCACGTCGAACGGTCAGGTCCGCGGCCGGACCAACAGGGTACGAACGCCCTCGGAGGTGAGGGTCAGGCCGTTCGGCGACCTCGGGTCGATGGTGAGCGACAGATCACCGGTCGGCCATTAGGAGGCGAGCGCGCCCAGCGGAACCAGGCGGTAGCGGGAGACGAACGGCAGCAGTTCGGCCATCGCCGGCTCCGAGGTGAACACCGGCACCACCTGCTCCCCGCCCGGCTGCTCCAGCACGGGCAGCGCCACGGCGGCGGGATCGCGCATGTCTTCCTCGCTCGCGTCGTCCGGCACGGGGACCAGTACCTCGCTGCCGGCCAGGGTGTCCAGCGCCAGCGGGTTCTCGGTGTTCTCCGCGAGTGCGCTCAGTGCCTCCTGGGCCGGTGTCGTGGCCGTCGGCAGGTAGTGGTGGTTGTTCGAGGGTGTATCCATTGGCAGATCCCAGGTAGTGACGGACAGGCCACCCAGGGCGGGACTCGCCCCGGGCGCGGCTCCTGTCGCGCGTACCCACTCGCCGCCGGAGCATTCCCCGCAGCCGCCCGCCGGCGCTCAAGAGATCAGGAGACGCAGGAGATCAGCCGGATCAGCGGGATCAGGAGATCAGCGGGATGTCGTCCGACGGCAGGCCCAGGCGGTCGCGGCCGACGCGGCGGGCCAGCGGTTCGGCCATCGTGGGGCCGAGGTGCGACCAGATCGTGGCGGCGTCCCGGAAGTAGCGCTGCATCCGCGCGCCGTCGCGGGCGTGCCGGGAGCCCGCCGTGCGGAAGAGGATGCCCTGGAGCGCGTCCCAGGCCAGGCGTCCGGCGGTGACGAAGACGAGCGCGAGCCGGTTGTCGACGGCGGTGGTGAAGGGGGCGCGACCCGACACGTTGTCGCAGCAGGCCTCCATCCAGTCGTCGGCGGTGGCTCGCAGCGCCGCGTCCGCCGTGCGGATCGCGGCCAGCGCCTCCCCCAGGTGGCGCTGGTAGTCGTGGAGGTCGGCGCGGGTGCGGCCGGGGTCCAGGACCAGCGGCCGTTCGGCGACGATCCGGGCGTACTCGTCGGCGGCCGCGTACGCGGTACCGATCATGAGGGCGGCCAGCTCGCCGTGGAAGAAGCTCGCCGCGCGCCCCGCGTACATGGGATGGCCGTGCAGCTTCGAGCCGAGGGAGCCGCCCTCGACGGGCAGGTCGAGCAGGCTCGCCTCCCGGGTGAAGTGCGCGGGGATGCGCGCCTCGTCGAAACGGATGCTGTGGGAACCGCTGCCGCGAAGACCGAGGACGCCCTGCCAGTCGTCGAGCAGGGTCCAGGCGGAGCGCGGCGCCACGAACAGTACGAGCGGCCCCGGCGGGTCCTCCGGCTCGTCGGGGGCGCGCAGGGTCTGACCGACATAGTGGGTGGAGTACGGGGAGCCGGAGGAGTACGACCAGGTGCCGTCGAGGACCACGTGACCGTCACCGTCGGGCCGCGCCACCCCGACGGGGGTCGCGGTGGAGGCGGCCCGGAAGTCGCCCTCGTCACCGAAGAGTTCGTCCTGTGTCTTCTCCTCGAAGACCGAGGCGACCTGGAGGACATGGGCGGCGGTGAGAGACAGGGCCCAGCCGGTGGAGGGGCAGCCGCGCGCGACCTCGGTCACGACGCGGTAGAAGGTCGGCAGGCCGAAGGCGTACCCCCCGTACCTGCGCGGTTGCAGCATTCGGTAGAAACCGGCACGCAGGAAGTCCTCGTGGGTGTCCTTGGGGTAGATCGTCAGCCGCTCGGTCTCCGGCTGCCGTTCGAGCAGCGCGGGCCGCATCGCCACGGCCCGCTCGATCACTTCGCGTTCGGTGAGTTCCGGTTCGGGAACGGCGATCACGGGGCCTCCTGACGGGCGGGACTGTCCGTACGTGTGGCAATACCAGTGATTGAACACGCAGATCCGCCACGGTGTACCACCGGATAACGCCAAGTACGCCGATCCGCCCGCCGATTGAAGCGCTTGCCTGCCCGCCCGGGGGCGCGAAGGGAGCGCCCTTCTCGCCCGTCGGCCAGTGCTTCAAGGCGAAGACCAGGGTGAAAACGAACCAGTGATGGTGACCCGAGCCCACGCGCCCCGCGAGCTCCGCCGCCTACCGTGGGCGCATGCCGATGCAACCCTGGTTTCCCGACGCCAAGCTGGGCGTCTTCATCCACTACGGCGTCTACGCCGTGGGCGGAGCGGCCGAGTCCTGGTCGTTCTACACGGGCGAGATGACCCACGAGCAGTACATGAAACAGCTCGAAGGCTTCACCGCGTCGAAGTACGATCCGAACGCCTGGGCCGAGCTGTTCGCCCGCATCGGCGCCCGGTACGCGGTCCTCACCACCAAACACCACGACGGCGTCGCCCTCTGGGACACCGACCACCGCAGTCTCGACGTCGTCCGGGACACCCCGGCCGGCCGGGATCTGGTCACGGGTTTCGTCGACGCGCTGCGCGAACGGGGGCTGAAGGTCGGGCTCTACTACTCGCACTCCGACTGGAACCACCCCGACTACCCCAGCATCCGGCACGTGAGGCCGGGCGAACCGCCGAGCCTCTACTCGCACGCCGAGCCCGGCAAGGAGGACCCGGCCGCCTGGGAGCGCTACCTCGCCTACCGCGACGGCCAGGTCGGCGAGCTGATGGACCGCTTCCGCCCCGACCTGCTCTGGTTCGACGGCGAGTGGGAGCGCACAGAGGAACAGTGGCGGATGGACGAGCTCGCCGAGCTGATCCTCGCGGGCAACCCCGACGCCGTCCTCAACGCGCGGATGCTCAGCCACGGCGACTACGCCACTCCTGAGCAGGGCACCCCGCTCCAGGCCCCGGAGGGCCCGTGGGAGCTGTGCCTGACGATCAACGACTCGTGGAGCTACCGGCCGCAGGACCGCGACTTCAAATCGGTGCGCCAGCTGGTGCGCTACTTCACGGAGACGATCGGCATGGGCGGCAATCTGCTGCTCGGAGCCGGGCCCCGCGAGGACGGGACCATCCCCGAGGAGCAGATCGAGCGCCTGGAGGGGCTCGGCGCCTGGATCGGACGGCACACGGACGCGGTGTACGGGACGGTCGCCGGGCTGCCCGCCGGGCACCACTACGGTCCCAGTACCCTCTCCGCCGACCGGCGCACGCTGTACCTGATCTGCTTCGACGCACCCCGTGACAACGTCTCGCTGCGCGGCCTGCGCAACGAGGTCAAGCGCGTCACGGTCCTGGGCACCGGCACCGAACTGGGCCACCACGTCACCGGCGGCCTCGACACCGTCCCGGGCGTGACCTGGATCGACGCGCCCGCCGCGGCCGACCTCGACGAGTACGCCACCGTCCTCGCCGTCGAACTGGAGGGCGAGCTGGACCTCTACCGGGGCACCGGCCGCGACTGACGACGGGAACGTGTCAAGGGAGTACGGCAGCAGAACCGGGCGAGCAACGGTAGAGGCGTGACATCGGGAGCGGTACGCGTGCGCAATGGGCGCGCACCCAGCGGGCGTTGGTCCGGCCGGGGACGGTCACCGCGCCGCCGAGGACGACGTAGTGCAGACGGCCGGTGGCGACGAGGTGACGGAACTGGGCTCCGGTGGGCGTGGGCGCGGCCCCGGTGAATCCGCCCATGGGAAGCACCTTGGCGCCCGCGTAGAGGATGTACGCGGCGGCGGACCGCCAACTGGTCGTCGCGAAGAGGTAGGTGGCTCCGTCCTGGTGGGCCCGGGTGTAGGCCAGCAGCCGCTGCTGGTCCTCGTCGAGTCCGTCGGTGGACTCGGGGGCTATATCACCCGCGTTCCGGGCGGCGGGCGGTGCGGAGAAGGTCCGCTGCCGCGCGTTGTGGTGGTGCCACGTGGACACCGGCCCGGCGGAGCCCATGCCGGAGTGCCCGTACGCGGGGTCCAGGACCGAGGAGGCCCAGGCCGCGGAGGGCCCCAGCATGGCCGCGACGGCCAGGCCGAGGCCCAGCACGGCGATGCGCCGTCTCGCCCCTTCGGCGCCATCGGTACGGGACAGTGCCAGCAGCGCCAGCGCGCCCGCCGCGAGGATGATCGCGGCCGGGGCCAGCCACGGCAGGAACGTCGGGTACTGTCCCGCGACCACCGCCGACCAGGCCACCGTGGTCACCACGGCGACGGGCAGCGCCCACGTCCGCGCCCCGCTCCCCTTGCGCCAGGCACGCCAGAACTGCACCGTCCCGGCGCCGAAGAGCGCCGCCAGCGGTACGGCCACGACACCCATGTAGTACGTATGGCCGCCGACCGCTCCGGCGCTGAACACCAGGAAGTACGTGGCCAGCCAGACCGCCCAGAGCAGGAAGCCCGCCCGCAGCGGGTCCGTACGCGGCCTGCCGCGCAGCCACACCAGACCGCACACCGCGGCGAGCGCGGCCGCCGGGTACAGCCAGCCGACCTGCGAGGCCAGCGACGGTCCGACCATCTTGGCCCACTGCGTGGCGGCGTGTCCGTGTCCGGGCTCCGTTGGGGCGGTGCCCGCCATGGTCTGCGCCGCCACGCTTCCGGTGTCCTTGGCGTCGATGCCGAGGCTGGAGAAGCGGGTGAGGAAGTTGTATCCGACGACCTGGCTGACGGCCGAGTTGTTCGTCGTCCCGTCCACGTACGGACGGTCCTTGGCCGGGGTCAGCGTCACCAGCAGCACCCACGAGGCCGAGACCGCCACGCAGACCGCGCCGGCAGCGGCCAGGTGCACCAGGCGGCGGCGCAGCACCGCCGGTGCCGAGACCACGTACAGCAGGCCGAGCGCCGGGAGTACCGCCCAGGCCTCCAGCATCTTGGCCTGGAAGCCCAGGCCGACCCATATCCCGGCCGCGAGCAGCGGGCGCAGCCGGGCCTCGCGGGCCGCGCGCAGCGTGGCGTCGGCGGCCAGCAGGACGAGCAGGGTGAACGCGGGGTCCTCGGCCTGCGTGCGGAAGAGCCCCGCGACCGCCGGAGTGAGCGCGAACGCGCCCGCCGCGAGCAGGCCCGCGCTCTCCCCGGCCCAGCGACGCACCGCGCGGTACAGGACGGCGACGCTGAGCACGCCCTCGATGGCCTGGGGCAGGGTGAGCGCCCACGGATGGAATCCGAAGATCCGCGCGGACAGCGCCTGGGGCCACAGGAAGCCGGGCAGTTTGTCGATCGTGATCGAGTTGCCGGGGTCGAAGGAGCCGAACAGGAAGCCCTTCCAGCTCTCGGACATGCTGCGTGCTGTCTGCGCGTAGAACGCGTGGTAGCCACTGTGCTGGATGTCCCAGGTGAACAGCAGGGCTGCCACCGTGAGGATCGCGAGCAGCGCGGGTCTGGCATGGGCCGGTCCCCCCACCGGGCTGCGGCCGGACGTCCCGGGACGCGCTAGCAGCCGCCCGCCCGTCCGCTGGGCCGACGCGAGGATCGCTGCGGTGGTGCTGACCATGGACGTACCTTCCCGGTGTGCTCGCCGTTCGCTCAGAAAGAGGGCGGAACGGTCCACCGGGATGCCTGGGGGCGGTGGCTGTTCAGGTGACGTTCAGGTGACGTTCAGGTCGTGGGACGGACGCCGCGGCTCACACCATGGGTCGCGGCCGGTGCGCTGCCGGACTCAGCTCGTCTCCGCCGCGCGGCAGGAGCCGCAGGTGATGTGGCGGGCCGGCTTCTCGTGGGTGGCCCGGCCGGTTCCGGTGATGTCCTGGGTCGGCGGGTGGCTTTCGTGCACATGCGTGCGGCAGAGCGCCGCGCCGCAGCGGATGCACACGGCGACCGCGGGACCGGGGGTGCCGAGGCAGTCGTAACAGTTCATGTCCTCACCTCGTTCTTTGGTGAGCACGGCCCTGTTGGGGGCTGCGACCTTTCCTCCATCATCCTTCCGAACATCGCACTCTGCCAGAAGGCCCGGCCACGAGCCGTGCGCTCGGTCGGGAGGGAAACGGTCACCGTGTCGCATCGGACGAGGGGGCGGAGTAGACATGGGACATGAGTGACAGTGATGCGCCGGCCGGAAGACGCGGCAGGGGCATCGACATCGACTACGCGGAGGTCTTCCAGGCCCTGCCCAGTCCCGTGCTGCTGCTCACGCCGGACATGGTGTCGGTCGACGCCAATCGGGCCTATGTGAGGGTCTCCGGACGGAGCCTCGCGGAACTGCTCGGCCGGTGCGTCTTCGATGTGTTCCCCGACAACCCCTCCGACCCCCGGGCCAGTGGTCCCCAGGCGGTGCGCGCCTCGCTGGAGCGGGTGCTGGCCACCGGCGGGCCGGACACCATGGCCCTGCAGAAGTACTCCGTGGAGGTGCCCGACCGGCCCGGCGTGTTCGAGGAGCGTTACTGGAGCCCCGTCAACATCCCTCTCCTCGACGCCGAGGGCCGGGTGTCACTCATCGTCCACCGCGTCGAGGAGGTCACCGCGCTGATACGCGCACGGCGGGCGCTCGGCGCCGCACCGGAACTGCCCCTCACCGCCGAGGACGCGATGACCGCCGATCTGCTGAACCGCTCCCTGGAACTGCAGGAACTCAATGAGGAGTTGCGCAAGGCCCACGCCCGCGCGCATGAGGTCGCCGTCACCCTGCAGCGCGCGATGCTGCCGAGTACGGCACTGCCGGACCGACCCGGGGTGGCCGTGCGCTACCGGCCCGCGACCAGCTTCCTCAACGTATGCGGCGACTGGTACGACCTGATCGACCTCGACGCGCGACGGCTGGCCGTGGCGGTCGGTGACGTGGTGGGGCACGGCCTGGAGGCAGCCGGGACCATGGGGCAGCTGCGCAGCGCCCTGAGCGCGGCGATCCGCGCCACCGGGCGGCCCGCCACCGCCCTCACCACCCTCGCGGCGCACGCCCACACCGTCGACGGCGCGCTCGCGACGACCGCCGTGCAGACCGTCATCGACCGCACCGCCCTGACCGTCACCTACAGTCGCGCCGGCCACCCGCCGCCTCTGCTGGCCCATGGCGACGGCGCCGTCGAGGTGCTGGACTCGGCCACCGACCCGCCCCTGGGAGCGGGCGACGACTCCCTTCCTCGCTGCGAGGCGACGGTGGGCTACGGTCCCGGCAGCACCCTCGTCCTCTACACCGACGGTCTGATCGAGCGCCGGGGCGAGGACATCTACGCCGGTCTGGACCGCCTCGCCCACAGCGTCGAACACCATCATCTGCTCGGCCCCGAGCCTCTCGCCGACGCCGTGCTCGCCGATCTCGTCCCCGCACCTCAGCGCGGCCCCGACGACGACACCGCGCTCGTCGTCATCCGCCTGTGAGCCGTCCGGTCCCCGGTGCGTCCGTGCTCAGGCCGTGGGGTCGAACCACGTGGGCGCGTCCGACAGGGCCTGCTTGATCCGGAACATCCCGAACTCGTTCAGCTCGGGCAGGGCGTCGACCGCGAACCAGCCGACGTCCAGCGACTCGTCGTCGTTGACCCTCGCCTCGCCGCCGACGGCCCGGCACCGGAACGTGGTGTCCATGTACTGGCAGGTGTCGCCGTTCTCGTAGGTGACCCGCTCCAGGGCCTGGACCAGCACCACGCGCTCGACGACGCAGTGCACGTTGGTCTCCTCGAAGACCTCCCGCACGGCGCAGGCCGCGGGCTGCTCGCCCGGGTCCGGAATGCCGCCGATGATCGACCACTTCCGGGTGTCGGTGCGCCGGCCCAGGAGCACTCTGCCCTCGTCGTCGAAGACGACGGCGCTGACTCCGGGAAGCCAGAGCAGCTGGTGGCCGGCCGAGGCCCGGATGGTGCGGATGAAGTCAGGGGTAGCCATGGACCGACCCTAACGGCCGGATTCCGCCACCCGGCCGGGGTCAGGCAAGATCGCCCGGAACGGCGCCGTTCCGGCGCCCGCGGACCATCGTCGTACCCGCCCAGCCGAGACCGCCCACCGCGACCGCCACCAGCAGCATCTCCGGCAGGATGCCGAGCCGCGTGGCGGGGGTCTCGGAGGAGCGCAGCGGCACCTTCTGGACCAGCGAGTCCGCCACGAACATCCCGGTCCGCTGGGTGATCCTCCCGTCCGGCATGATCACGGCGCTGACGCCGCTGGTCACCGGCACCGTGACGGTCCGGCTGTGCTCGACGGCGCGCACGCGGGACATGGCGAGCTGCTGGTAGGTCATCTCACTGCGGTCGAAGGTCGCGTTGTTGCTCGGCACCGAGATCAGCTGCGCGCCGTCGGTCACGGTGCTGCGCACGGCCCAGTCGAAGGCGGCCTCGTAGCACGTGACGAGTCCGACCCTGGAGCCGTCCATGGTGAACACGCCCGGCTTGTGGCCCCGGCTGAAGTCCTGACGGACCATCGAGGTCCAGTTCTTGTTGATCGCGCCGAGCAGGGAACGCAGCGGAAGGTACTCGCCGAAGGGCTGGACCTGTCGCTTGTCGTACGTGTCGAGGGGGCCCTTGACCGGGTCCCACAGGATCTGCTCGTTGTAGAGCTTGCCGTCACGCTCGACGACGCCGCCGACCGAAATGGGCGCGCCGATGGCCTTGGCGGCGTCGTCGATCACGAGGCGGGCGTCGGCGCTGGTGAAGGGGTCGACGTCGGAGGAGTTCTCCGGCCACAGCACGAAGTCGGGCCGGGCGACCTTGCCCGCCTTGACCTCGGCGGCCAGCCGCTCGGTCTCCCGTGCGTGGTAGTCGAGCACGGCGCGCCGCTGGGAGTTGAAGTCGAGCCCCGCACGCGGCACATTGCCCTGGATGACGGCGACGGTCGCCGTGCCGTTCTCGGCCTTGTCGCTCACCAGCGACCGCGCGGCGAGCGCCCCGCCCACGGGGACGGCCACGCTGAGCAGCGCCGCCGCGGCGGCCCCTCGGCGTACGGCACCGGTGCGCCGGCCCTCGACGACCTGGCGTACGACCTCGTACAGCCCGAAGCCGCAGAGCACGACCGCGAAGCCGAGCACCGGAGTGCCGCCCACCGCGGCCAGCGGAAGGAAGAGGCCGTCCGCCTGGCCGAAGGCGATCTTGCCCCAGGGGAAGCCGCCGAACGGCGCACGCGCGCGTGCCGCCTCGCCCGCGATCCAGACCGCCGCCGCCCACAGCGGCCAGCCGGGCAGCCGGGAGACGAGGGTGATGCCCGCGCCGACGAGCGCCACATACACCGCTTCTACGGCCACGAGTGCCAGCCACGGGCCTGGGCCGACCTCGACACCGGTCCACACGAGCAGCGGCAGCAGGAAGCCGAGGCCGAACAGATAGCCGAGCCCGAGGCCCGCCTTCCAGGAGCGACCGCGCAGGAGCCAACCGAGGACCGCGAAGGCCGGCAGGGCCAGCCACGAGACGGTGCGCGGCGGGAAACTGACGTAGAGCAGCACTCCGGAGAGCGCCGCGGCGGCGGCCGGAGCGTATCGCCGAGCCAGTCTGGCCCCGCGCGATGCGGGCGCGGCCTGGGGTTCGAGCTGATCCGGCTCGTCTACGGAAGTTGCGGTGACGGTCACTCGGGGAGTGTACGGCGCGTGACCTGGCCGCCGACAGCACGGTCCGCACCATGAATCTCCCGGCGCTCGGGAGTGGTCCGTCCGCTCCACAGACCGCCGCATGCCCGCCTGATGCACCGTTCCTGCGCAACTCATCCACAAACCGGCGCAACAGCCGTTACGGTGTGCCCGAGCCTCTGACGTGCGGCCGGATCCGGCCGTGGCGGTCGGGGTCCGGCACAGGTCGGGGGGCGACGGGGTGGGGTCCACGGGGATGAGGTCCGCGGCCGGTTCGGCGGCCGAAGGCGAGAGACGAAACGTTTCGGACGCCACGGGAGTGATCGTGCTCGGGGCACAACGCCCGCAACGCAGACCGCCCACTCGCCCTGCTCGGGCTCAAGTGATTACGAAACGGACGCCCGCCGACTACGCCGAAGCCCTGGGACCG
>NZ_JBEYFS010000087.1:0-43813 GCF_040634475.1 Streptomyces sp. NPDC007095 | reverse complement strand
GGGGGGGGGCCCCACCAACCGCCCCCCCCCCCCCCCCCCGGCGGCACGTTTCTGCTGAACTCCCCGAAGGGGTCAGCCCTCGTCGTGGGAGACCGCGCGGCGCGCGTCCGCGTCCAGCACGCCCCAGCTGATCAGCTGCTCGGTGAGGACCGAGGGCGACTGGTCGTAGATGACGGCGAGGGTGCGCAGGTCGTCCTGGCGGATCGACAGCACCTTGCCGTTGTAGTCACCGCGCTGGGACTGGATCGTCGCGGCGTAGCGCTGCAGAGGACCCGCCTTTTCGGCCGGCACGTGGGCCAGCCGCTCCAGGTCGAGGACGAGCTTCGGCGGCGGCTCGGCGGCCCCGCCAGGAGTGGTGCCGGGCAGCAGCTCCTGTACCGGAACCCCATAGAAATCCGCCAGTTCGGCGAGGCGCTGCACGGTGACGGCGCGGTCGCCGCGCTCGTACGACCCGACCACGACCGCCTTCCAGCGTCCCTGTGACTTCTCCTCGACTCCGTGGAGGGAAAGGCCCTGCTGGGTGCGGATGGCCCGGAGCTTGGCCCCGAGCTGTTTGGCGTATTCGCTGGACATATAGCTCCCCGGACGCTGTATCAACGTGCGGCTCCGCCGCGCGGCTGGTGACTCTGGTGACTCACTGTGAGGTTACGCAGCGTTACTCTTCCCCGTCAAGCCGAATGGTCCGGACCGACCTTCGCGCGGGGTCACCGGCGGTGGCCCGCAGGGTGGTGATCAGGCGCGTTGCCGGGCTGGTACCGTGGATGGCGCAAATCCGACGTCCTTTAATGATCCGTCCCGTGAGGCGGAGAAGGAGGTCCGTTTCGTATGGACACCGAGCAGGACAAACAGCAGTACGAAGCCGATGCACGGCCCGTTCTGGAAGCCCCCGACATCGCGCGGGTGCTGACCCGCATCGCCCACGAGATCGTCGAACGCGCCAAGGGCGCCGACGACGTGGTGCTCCTCGGCATTCCGACCCGGGGCGTCTTCCTGGCCCGCAGACTGGCCGACAAGCTCGAAGAGATCACCGATCGCAAGATCCCGGTGGGCTCGCTCGACATCACCATGTACCGCGACGACCTGCGTATGCACCCGCCGCGTGCGCTGGCCCGCACCGAGATCCCCGGTGACGGCATCGACGGCCGCCTCGTCGTCCTCGTCGACGACGTGCTCTTCTCCGGCCGCACCATCCGCGCCGCGCTCGACGCGCTGAACGACATCGGCCGCCCGCGCGCCGTGCAGCTCGCGGTCCTCGTCGACCGCGGCCACCGCGAACTGCCCATCCGCGCCGACTACGTCGGCAAGAACCTCCCCACGTCGTTGCGGGAGACGGTCAAGGTCCAGCTCGCCGAGGAGGACGGTCGCGACACCGTGCTGCTCGGTGCGAAGCGGACCTCCTCGGACGCACAGCACTAGCACTCCGGAGTACGCCAGTGCCGTACGCCCCCGAGTGCGCCCCCATGCGCGCCCGCCTGCCCGAATTCTCCTGAACTGCCTTACGGAGCCTGACAGATGCAGCGTCATCTCATCTCGGCCGCCGACCTCACCCGCGACGACGCCGTCCTGATCCTCGACACCGCCGAGGAGATGGCCCGGGTCGCCGACCGGCCGATCAAGAAGCTGCCGACCCTGCGCGGCCGCACCGTCGTCAATCTCTTCTTCGAGGACTCGACCCGTACCCGGATCTCCTTCGAGGCCGCCGAGAAGCGCCTCTCCGCGGACGTCATCAACTTCACCGCCAAGGGTTCCTCGGTGTCCAAGGGGGAGTCCCTGAAGGACACCGCCCAGACCCTCGAAGCCATGGGCGTCGACGCCGTCGTCATCCGGCACGGCGCCTCCGGAGCCCCGTACCGGCTCGCCACCTCCGGCTGGATCGACGCCGTCGTCATCAACGCGGGTGACGGCACCCACCAGCACCCCACGCAGGCCCTGCTCGACGCCTTCACCATGCGCCGTCGCCTGGTCGGCCGTGACGCCGGCATCGGCCAGGACCTGGCCGGCAAGCGCATCACGATCGTCGGCGACGTCCTGCACAGCCGGGTCGCCCGCTCCAACGTCGACCTGCTGCACACCCTCGGGGCCGAGGTCACTCTCGTCGCCCCGCCCACCCTGGTGCCCGTCGGCGTGGAGTCCTGGCCCTGCGAGATCTCCTACGACCTCGACAGCACCCTCTCCAAGTCCGACGCGGTGATGATGCTGCGCGTCCAGCGCGAGCGGATGAACGCGGCCTTCTTCCCGACCGAGCGCGAGTACTCGCGGCGCTACGGCCTCGACGGCGACCGCATGGCGAAGATGCCCGAGCACGCCATCGTGATGCACCCCGGCCCGATGGTCCGCGGCATGGAGATCACCGCCGAGGTCGCCGACTCCGACCGCTGCACCGTCGTCGAACAGGTCGCGAACGGCGTCTCGATCCGCATGGCCGTGCTCTACCTGCTCCTGGGCGGCAACGAGCCCGCCGTCACCCACACCCGTACCGAGGAGAAGTAAGAACATGAGCAAGATCCTGATCCGTGGTGCGAAGGTGCTCGGGGGCGAGCCGCAGGACGTGCTGATCGACGGCGCCGTCATCGAGGCGGTCGGTACCGGCCTCTCGGACGCAGGCGCCGAGGTCGTCGAGGCCGACGGCAAGGTCCTCCTGCCGGGCCTCGTCGACCTTCACACCCACCTGCGGGAGCCGGGCCGCGAGGATTCCGAGACCGTCCTGACCGGTACACGCGCGGCGGCGAGCGGCGGCTACACCGCCGTGTTCGCCATGGCCAACACCTTCCCGGTCGCCGACACCGCCGGCGTGGTCGAGCAGGTCTACCGGCTCGGCCAGGAGCACGGCTACTGCGACGTGCAGCCCATCGGCGCCGTCACGGTCGGCCTGGAGGGCAAGAAGCTCGCCGAGCTGGGCGCGATGCACGAGTCCGCGGCCGGCGTCACCGTCTTCTCGGACGACGGCAAGTGCGTGGACGACGCGGTGATCATGCGCCGGGCCCTGGAGTACGTGAAGGCCTTCGGCGGTGTGGTCGCGCAGCACGCGCAGGAGCCCCGCCTCACCGAGGGCGCCCAGATGAACGAGGGCGTCGTCTCCGCCGAGCTGGGGCTCGGGGGCTGGCCCGCGGTGGCCGAAGAATCGATCATCGCCCGGGATGTCCTGCTCGCCGAGCACGTCGGCTCGCGCGTCCACATCTGCCACCTGTCGACCGCCGGCAGCGTCGAGATCGTGCGCTGGGCCAAGTCCCGCGGCATCGACGTCACCGCCGAGGTCACCCCGCACCACCTCCTCCTCACCGACGAGCTGGTCCGCACCTACAACCCCGTCTACAAGGTCAACCCGCCGCTGCGCACCGAGCGCGACGTGACGGCGCTGCGCGAGGCGCTCGCCGACGGCACGATCGACATCGTCGCCACCGACCACGCGCCGCACCCGCACGAGGACAAGGACTGCGAGTGGGCCGCCGCCGCCATGGGCATGGTGGGGCTCGAGACCGCGCTCTCCGTCGTCCAGCAGACGATGGTGGAGACCGGGCTGCTGGACTGGGCCGGCGTCGCCGACCGCATGTCCTTCAAGCCCGCCCGGATCGGGCAGGCCGCGGGCCACGGCCGTCCCGTCTCGGCAGGTGAGCCCGCCAACCTCACGCTCGTCGACACGGCATACCGTGGAGCCGTGGACCCCGCGGGCTTCGCCTCGCGCAGCCGCAACACCCCCTACGAGGGCCGTGAGCTGCCGGGCCGGGTCACGCACACCTGGCTGCGGGGCAAGGCCACCCTCGTCGACGGGAAGCTCGCGTGACACCTCTCATCCCGATGGCCGCCTCCGTGGCCGCCGAACAGAAGTCGGCCGAAGTGACCGACTGGGCCGCCCGGATCGGCTGGCTCGTCGGCCTCGTCCTGTTCGTCGCCCTCGTCTACTGGCTGATGCGCGAGGGCTGGAAGTGGCGCGGCACCCTTCAGGGTGACCTGCCGGAGCTGCCCGCCCGCCCGTCGCCCGCCACCACCCTCAACGGAGGCGGCAAGCCGCCGCTGCCCGGAATGCCGGAAGACCCCGGCCCGGTGAAACTGAGCATGAGCGGCCGCTACCACGGCTCCACCACCGCCGGGCAGTGGCTGGACCGCATCGTGGCGCACGGCCTGGGCACCCGCAGCCGGGTCGAGCTCACGCTGACGGACGCGGGTCTTGACGTCGTACGCCCCGGGGCCACCGACTTCTTCATCCCGGCCGAGGCACTGCGCGAGGCCCTGCTCGGCAAGGGCATCGCCGGGAAGGTCCTCAGCGAGGGCGGTCTGCTCGTGGTCACCTGGGCGCACGGCGACAAGCTGATCGACTCCGGGTTCCGCTCGGACCGCGCGGCCGAGCACACCGAGTGGGTCGACACCCTGAACGACATGATCAACAAGAGCACCAAGACGGAAGGCGCACGATGACGACCTCCAACCAGGGAGCCGCCTCGCAGAGGCACAAGGCAGCTCCCGCCGTACTCGTCCTGGAGGACGGCCGGACCTTCCGCGGCCGCGCCTACGGGGCCGTGGGGGTGACCTTCGGCGAGGCCGTGTTCTCCACCGGGATGACCGGCTACCAGGAGACCCTCACCGACCCGTCGTACCACCGCCAGGTCGTCGTCATGACCGCCCCGCACGTCGGCAACACCGGCGTCAACGACGAGGACCCCGAGTCGAACCGGATCTGGGTCTCCGGATACGTCGTACGCGACCCCGCGCGCGTGCCCTCCAACTGGCGCGCCCGGCGCTCGCTGGACGAGGAACTGCGCAGCCAGGGCGTCGTCGGCATCAGCGGTGTCGACACCCGCGCCCTCACCCGTCACCTGCGTGAGCGCGGCGCCATGCGCGTCGGCATCTTCTCCGGCAACGCGCTGCCCGACGAGGGCACCATGCTCGCCGAGGTGCGCCAGGCGCCCGAGATGAAGGGCGCGAACCTCGCCGCCGAGGTCGCCACCAAGGAGACGTACGTCGTCCCCGCCATCGGCGAGAAGAAGTTCACCGTCGCCGCCGTCGACCTGGGCATCAAGGGCATGACCCCGCACCGCATGGCCGAGCGCGGCATCGAGGTGCACGTGCTGCCCGCCACGGCCACGGCCGAGGACGTGTACGCCGTGAACCCCGACGGGGTCTTCTTCTCCAACGGCCCCGGTGACCCAGCCACCGCGGACGGCCCCGTCGCCGTCATGCAGGAGGTCCTCGCCCGTAAGACCCCGCTCTTCGGCATCTGCTTCGGCAACCAGATCCTCGGCCGCGCCCTCGGCTTCGGCACCTACAAGCTGAAGTACGGCCACCGCGGCATCAACCAGCCGGTGCAGGACCGTACGACCGGCAAGGTCGAGGTCACCGCGCACAACCACGGCTTCGCCGTCGACGCGCCGCTCGACAAGGTCTCCGAGACCCCCTACGGCCGCGCCGAGGTCTCCCACGTCTGCCTGAACGACCAGGTCGTCGAGGGGCTCCACCTCCTCGACCAGCCGGCCTTCAGCGTCCAGTACCACCCCGAAGCGGCAGCCGGCCCGCACGACGCCGCCTACCTGTTCGACCGCTTCGTATCCCTGATGGAGGGCCAGCGTGCCTAAGCGCACCGATATCCAGTCCGTCCTGGTCATCGGCTCCGGCCCGATCGTCATCGGCCAGGCCGCCGAGTTCGACTACTCCGGCACCCAGGCGTGCCGCATCCTGCGCGCCGAGGGCCTGAGGGTCATCCTCGTCAACTCCAACCCGGCGACGATCATGACGGACCCGGAGATCGCCGACGCCACCTACGTCGAGCCGATCACCCCCGAGTTCGTCGAGAAGATCATCGCCAAGGAGCGCCCGGACGTCCTGCTGCCGACGCTCGGCGGCCAGACGGCCCTCAACACCGCGATCTCCATGCACGAGCAGGGTGTCCTGGCGAAGTACGGCGTCGAGCTCATCGGCGCCAACGTCGAGGCGATCAACAAGGGCGAGGACCGCGACCTCTTCAAGGGCGTCGTCGAGGCCGTCCGCGCGAAGATCGGCCACGGCGAGTCCGCCCGCTCCGTCATCTGCCACTCCATGGACGACGTCCTCAAGGGCGTCGACACCCTCGGCGGCTACCCCGTCGTCGTCCGCCCCTCCTTCACCATGGGCGGCGCCGGCTCCGGCTTCGCGCACGACGAGGAGGAGCTGCGCCGCATCGCCGGCCAGGGCCTGACGCTCTCCCCGACCACCGAGGTGCTCCTGGAGGAGTCCATCCTCGGCTGGAAGGAGTACGAGCTGGAGCTGATGCGCGACAAGAACGACAACGTCGTGGTCGTCTGCTCCATCGAGAACTTCGACCCGATGGGCGTCCACACCGGCGACTCCATCACCGTCGCCCCGGCGATGACGCTGACCGACCGGGAGTACCAGCGGCTGCGCGACATCGGCATCGCGATCATCCGCGAGGTCGGCGTCGACACCGGCGGCTGCAACATCCAGTTCGCGGTGAACCCCGACGACGGCCGCATCATCGTCATCGAGATGAACCCGCGCGTGTCGCGCTCCTCGGCGCTCGCCTCCAAGGCGACCGGCTTCCCGATCGCCAAGATCGCCGCGAAGCTCGCCGTCGGCTACACGCTCGACGAGATCCCGAACGACATCACGGAGAAGACCCCGGCGTCCTTCGAGCCGACGCTCGACTACGTGGTCGTGAAGGCCCCGCGTTTCGCCTTCGAGAAGTTCCCGTCCGCCGACTCCACCCTGACGACCACCATGAAGTCGGTCGGCGAGGCCATGGCGATCGGCCGCAACTTCACCGAGGCGCTGCAGAAGGCGCTGCGGTCGCTGGAGAAGAAGGGCAGCCAGTTCACGTTCGTCGGCGAGCCCGGTGACAAGGCCCTTCTCCTGGAAGAGGCCGTGCGGCCCACCGACGGCCGGATCAACTCCGTCATGCAGGCCATCCGCGCGGGCGCCACGCCCGAGGAGGTCTTCGAGGCGACGAAGATCGACCCGTGGTTCGTCGACCAGCTCTTCCTGATCAAGGAGATCGCGGACGAGCTGGCCGCCGCCGACAAGCTCGACCCCGAGCTGCTCGCCGAGGCCAAGCGGCACGGCTTCTCCGACGCCCAGGTCGCCGAGATCCGCGGGCTGCGCGAGGACGTGGTGCGCGAGGTGCGGCACGCGCTGGGTGTGCGCCCGGTGTACAAGACGGTCGACACCTGCGCCGCCGAGTTCGCGGCGAAGACCCCGTACTTCTACTCCTCCTACGACGAGGAGACGGAGGTCGCGCCGCGCGAGAAGCCCGCGGTGATCATCCTGGGCTCCGGCCCGAACCGCATCGGCCAGGGCATCGAGTTCGACTACTCCTGCGTCCACGCCTCCTTCGCGCTCAGCGAGGCGGGCTACGAGACCGTGATGGTCAACTGCAACCCCGAGACCGTCTCCACGGACTACGACACCTCCGACCGCCTGTACTTCGAGCCGCTGACGCTCGAGGACGTGCTGGAGATCGTCCACGCGGAGTCGCTGGCCGGCCCGATCGCCGGTGTCATCGTCCAGCTCGGCGGCCAGACCCCGCTGGGCCTGGCCCAGGCGCTCAAGGACAACGGAGTGCCGGTCGTCGGTACGCCCCCCGAGGCGATCCACGCCGCCGAGGACCGCGGCGCCTTCGGACGCGTCCTCGCGGAGGCCGGTCTCCCGGCCCCCAAGCACGGCACCGCCACCACCTTCGCCGAGGCCAAGGCCATCGCGGACGAGATCGGCTACCCCGTCCTCGTACGGCCGTCGTACGTCCTCGGCGGGCGCGGCATGGAGATCGTGTACGACGAGACCCGGCTGTCGTCCTACATCGCCGAGTCGACCGAGATCAGCCCCTCCCGGCCGGTCCTCGTCGACCGCTTCCTCGACGACGCGATCGAGATCGACGTGGACGCGCTGTACGACGGCGAGGAGCTGTACCTCGGCGGCGTCATGGAGCACATCGAGGAGGCCGGCATCCACTCCGGCGACTCGGCGTGCGCGCTGCCGCCGATCACGCTGGGCGGCTTCGACATCAAGCGTCTGCGGGCCTCCACCGAGGCCATCGCGAAGGGTGTCGGGGTCCGTGGCCTGATCAACATCCAGTTCGCGATGGCGGGCGACATCCTGTACGTCCTCGAAGCCAACCCGCGCGCCTCGCGCACGGTCCCCTTCACCTCGAAGGCGACCGCGGTGCCGCTGGCGAAGGCCGCGGCCCGGATCTCGCTGGGCGCGACCGTTGCCGAGCTGCGGGCGGAGGGGCTGCTCCCCGCGCACGGTGACGGCGGTGAGCTGCCGCTCGACGCGCCGATCTCCGTCAAGGAGGCCGTCATGCCGTGGTCGCGCTTCCGCGACATCCACGGGCGCGGCGTCGACACCGTCCTCGGCCCGGAGATGCGCTCCACCGGTGAGGTCATGGGCATCGACTCCGTCTTCGGCACGGCGTACGCCAAGTCCCAGGCGGGCGCCTACGGTCCGCTGCCGACCAAGGGCCGCGCCTTCATCTCGGTCGCCAACCGCGACAAGCGCTCGATGATCTTCCCGGCGCGCGAGCTGGTCGCGCACGGCTTCGAGCTGCTGGCCACCTCCGGTACGGCCGAGGTGCTCAAGCGCAACGGCATCAACGCGACGGTCGTGCGCAAGCAGTCCGAGGGCACCGGCCCGAACGGCGAGCGGACCATCGTCCAGCTGATCCACGACGGCGAGGTCGACCTCATCGTCAACACGCCGTACGGCACCGGTGGCCGCCTCGACGGCTATGAGATCCGTACGGCCGCGGTGGCACGCTCCGTGCCGTGCCTGACGACCGTCCAGGCGCTCGCCGCCGCCGTCCAGGGCATCGACGCGCTCAACCACGGCGACGTGGGCGTCCGCTCACTCCAGGAACACGCCGAACATCTGACAGCGGCCCGCGACTAGCAGCCCTGAGGGGGACACCGGAAACGGTGTCCCCCTCTTCATGAGGCTCATGAGGCTTCACGAGGACACCGAGAGCTTCAAGAGGACACTGAGACATGTACAAGCTTTTCTTCCGGCTGGTCTTCAAGCGGATGGACCCCGAGCAGGCCCACCACCTCGCCTTCCGCTGGATCCGGCTCGCCGCCCGTATCCCCGTGCTGCGTACGTTCATCGCCGCGGCGCTCGCGCCCCGCCACAAGGAGCTGCGGACCGAGGCGTTCGGTCTGCGGATGCACGGTCCCTTCGGGCTCGCGGCGGGCTTCGACAAGAACGCCGTCGCGATCGACGGGATGTCGATGCTCGGCTTCGACCACATCGAGATCGGCACGGTCACGGGGGAGCCGCAGCCGGGCAACCCCAAGAAGCGGCTGTTCCGCCTTGTGCCGGACCGGGCGCTCATCAACCGCATGGGGTTCAACAACGAGGGCTCCGCGGCCGTCAGCGAGCGCCTGAGGGCCCGTACGCCCGTCTTCAGGACCGTCGTGGGCGTCAACATCGGCAAGACCAAGGTCGTCCCCGAGGAGGAGGCCGTCGGCGACTACGTGAAGTCGACCGAGCGGCTCGCCCGGCACGCGGACTACCTCGTGGTGAACGTGAGCTCGCCGAACACGCCCGGCCTGCGCAACCTGCAGGCCACCGAGGCACTGCGGCCGCTGCTGAGCGCCGTCCGCGAGGCCGCCGACCGCGCGGTCACCGACCGGCGTGTGCCGCTGCTCGTCAAGATCGCGCCCGACCTCGCCGACGAGGACGTGGACGCGGTCGCCGACCTCGCCGTCGAGCTCGGCCTGGACGGCATCATCGCCACGAACACCACCATCGCGCGCGACGGACTCGGTTTGAAGTCCGAACCCTCGCTCGTCGAGGAGACCGGCGGACTCTCGGGCGCGCCGCTGAAGGCACGCTCCCTGGAGGTGCTGCGCCGTCTCTACACGCGCGTGGGCGACCGGATCACCCTGGTGGGCGTCGGTGGCATCGAGAACGCCGAGGACGCCTGGCAGCGCATCCTGGCCGGCGCCACGCTGATCCAGGGGTACAGCGCGTTCATCTACGAGGGCCCCTTCTGGGGCCGGGCGATCCACAAGGGGCTCGCCGCCCGCCTCCGTACCAGCCCGTACGCCACCCTCGCCGACGCGGTCGGCGCCGACGTGAGGAAGTCCGCATGAGCCTGGAACCCTTTGGCGCACGTCTTCGCCGTGCCATGGACGAGCGCGGCCCGCTGTGCGTCGGCATCGACCCGCACGCCTCCCTGCTCACCGACTGGGGCCTGAACGACGACATCGCGGGCCTGGAGCGGTTCAGCCGCACCGTCGTCGAGGCGCTGGCCGAGCGGGTCGCGGTCCTCAAGCCGCAGAGCGCGTTCTTCGAGCGGTTCGGGTCGCGCGGCATCGCCGTCCTGGAGAAGTCGGTCGAGGAGGCGCGGGCGGCCGGGGCACTGGTCGTGATGGACGCCAAGCGCGGCGACATCGGCTCGACCATGGCCGCGTACGCGGAGGCCTTCCTGCGCAAGGACGCGCCGCTCTTCTCGGACGCGCTGACCGTGTCGCCGTACCTGGGCTACGGCTCGCTGAAGCCCGCGGTGGAGCTGGCGCGCGAGAGCGGCGCCGGGCTCTTCGTCCTCGCGCTCACCTCCAACCCGGAGGGCGGCGAGGTGCAGCACGCGGTCCGCGGGGACGGTCGCAACGTCGGAGCGACCATGCTGGCCCACCTCGCCGCCGAGAACGCGGGAGAGAACCCCCTGGGGTCCTTCGGCGCGGTCGTCGGCGCCACGCTGGGCGATCTCTCCTCCTACGACCTGGACATCAACGGACCGCTCCTGGCGCCCGGCATCGGCGCCCAGGGAGCCACGGCTGCCGATCTGGCAGGCGTTTTCGGGGCGGCGGTGCGCAATGTCGTGCCGAACGTGAGCCGGGGTGTTCTTCGTCACGGTCCCGACGTGATCGCGCTGCGTGCGTCCGCGGAGCGCTTCGCGGAGGAGATCAGGGCCGCCGTGGCGGCCGCCTGAGTCCTCCGACAGCCGTTCGGGAGTCCTCCGATGAGTGCCTCCGGAGCGCCGCGAGTCTGAATACATCCTCAAATCCAGGGCAGTATGTCTTAAATGTCCGGCTCCAGGGAGGCTGACCAGGACTTTTCCGCTGTTCTCGCTGACTCTGGCGCACTTGCCCGCTAGTCTCCGTCGAGTGGGGGCACCCCTCACGCTCTTCAAGGCAGTGGGGGGAGAACGGGCAAGCGTGTTGCTCGTAGCTCCCCAGGTGTGGGGCGACTAGGTTCCTCACCGGTCCGTATCCGACAGTTCGACATCCGAGGTGACGTAGGCGTGGCTCTTCCGCCCCTTACCCCTGAACAGCGCGCAGCCGCGCTCGAAAAGGCCGCCGCGGCTCGCCGGGAGCGGGCCGAGGTCAAGAATCGACTCAAGCACTCCGGCGCCTCGCTTCACGAGGTCATCAAGCAGGGTCAGGAGAACGACGTCATCGGCAAGATGAAGGTCTCCGCTCTCCTGGAGTCCCTGCCGGGCGTGGGCAAGGTCCGCGCCAAGCAGATCATGGAGCGACTCGGTATCTCCGAGAGCCGCCGCGTACGCGGCCTCGGCTCGAACCAGATCGCTTCTCTGGAGCGTGAGTTCGGCGGTTCCGGCGCCTGAGTCCTGGGCACACCGGGATTGCTGGAATAATCGCTGCATGAGTGAACGTCCGCGGCTGACCGTGCTCTCCGGCCCCTCTGGGGTCGGCAAGAGCACGGTCGTCGCCCATATGCGCAAGGAACACCCCGAGGTCTGGCTCTCGGTGTCGGCGACGACCCGCAAGCCGCGCCCCGGTGAGAAGCACGGAGTCCACTACTTCTTCGTCTCCGACGACGAGATGGACAAGCTGATCGCCAACGGCGAGCTGCTGGAGTGGGCCGAATTCGCCGGCAACCGCTACGGGACGCCGCGTGCCGCCGTCCTGGAGCACCTGGAATCGGGTGTGCCCGTTCTCCTGGAGATCGACCTCCAGGGCGCACGGCAGGTCCGCGAGTCCATGCCGGAGGCCCTGCTCGTGTTCCTGGCTCCGCCCTCCTGGGACGAGCTGGTGCGCAGGCTGACCGGACGGGGCACCGAACCGCCCGAGGTGATCGAGCGCCGCCTGGAGGCGGCCAAGATCGAACTGGCGGCCGAGCCGGAGTTCGATGTCACCCTGGTCAACACCTCCGTCGAGGACGTGGCGCGTGAGCTGCTAGCCTTGATGGAAGTTGTTTGATCTTTCAGGTCATTTTCCACCTTTCGGAAGGCAGAGCGTGTCCTCTTCCATCACCGCTCCCGAGGGCATCATCAACCCTCCGATCGACGAGCTCCTCGAGGCCACCGACTCGAAGTACAGCCTCGTGATCTACGCGGCCAAGCGCGCCCGTCAGATCAACGCGTACTACTCGCAGCTCGGCGAGGGCCTCCTCGAGTACGTCGGTCCGCTCGTCGACACCCACGTCCACGAGAAGCCGCTGTCGATCGCCCTGCGCGAGATCAACGCGGGTCTGCTGACGTCCGAGGCCGTAGAGGGCCCCGCGCAGTAGTCGTTCAATCGCTCATCCCAGGCCCGGCGGCGCGACCGCCGGGCCTGTGGTGTGTCATGGAGTCGTACGTTTCCGAGCTCGGGGAGAGACGGTGGACAAGCCCAAGGTCGTGCTGGGGGTCAGCGGTGGCATCGCCGCGTACAAGGCCTGTGAGCTGTTGCGCAGGCTGACGGAGTCGGGCCACGACGTCCATGTCGTCCCCACCGACTCCGCGCTGCACTTCGTCGGCGCCGCCACCTGGTCCGCGCTCTCCGGTCACCCCGTCTCCACCGAGGTCTGGTCGGACGTCCACGAGGTCCCGCACGTCCGCATCGGACAGCACGCGGACCTGGTGGTGGTGGCTCCCGCGACGGCCGACATGCTCGCCAAGGCCGCCCACGGCCTGGCCGACGACCTCCTCACCAACACCCTGCTCACCGCCCGCTGCCCGGTCGTCTTCGCGCCCGCCATGCACACCGAGATGTGGGAGCACCCGGCCACCCAGGAGAACGTGGCGACGCTGCGCCGCCGCGGCGCCGTCGTCATCGAGCCCGCGGTGGGGCGCCTGACCGGTGTCGACACCGGCAAGGGGAGGCTGCCCGACCCCGCGGAGATCTTCGAGGTCTGCCGCCGGGTGCTCGCACGCGGCGTGACCGAGCCCGATCTCGCCGGCCGCCACGTCGTCGTCAGCGCCGGCGGTACCCGAGAGCCCCTCGACCCGGTCCGCTTCCTCGGCAACCGCTCCTCCGGCAAGCAGGGGTACGCCCTGGCGCGCACGGCGGCCGCGCGGGGCGCCCGGGTGACGCTGATCGCCGCGAACACCGGACTGCCGGACCCGGCGGGCGTGGACGTGGTGCAGGTCGGGACGGCCGTGCAGCTGCGCGAGGCGGTCCTCAAGGCGGCCTCGGACGCCGACGCCGTGGTGATGGCGGCGGCGGTGGCGGACTTCCGCCCGGTCTCGTACGCGGCCGGAAAAATCAAGAAGAAGGACGACCAGGAACCGGAGCCGATCGTTCTGGTCCGCAATCCGGACATCCTCGCGGAGATCTCGGCGGACCGTCCCCGCCCCGGCCAGGTGGTCGTCGGTTTCGCCGCCGAGACGGACGACGTCCTCGCCAACGGTCGTACGAAGCTGGCGCGCAAGGGGTGCGATCTTCTCGTCGTGAACGAGGTGGGGGAGCGCAAGACCTTCGGCGCCGAGGAGAACGAGGCCGTGGTGCTGGGGGCCGACGGCAGTGAGACCCCGGTGCCGTACGGACCCAAGGAGGCTCTGGCCGAGATGGTGTGGGACCTGGTGGGACGCCGCCTGGTGTGAATGTCTCATTAACCCCAGCCGCCGCGTCCATCAGCGTGAAATCGCCCGTGGCGACCCTGGTGGAGAGCGATCGTCATGGCGCAGAATGCCCGTGCCGCAGGTCACAGCGCTTCCGAGAAGCGAGACAGGGGGGCCTGTGGGCGAGTGCGACCGATAAACTGTTCTCGGACGACGCCGAGCGCAGCTCTCGTCCCGTCCACCAATGATCAGCCAGCAGCCGCTGCAACCACAGGGAGCGTTGTGTCCCGTCGCCTGTTCACCTCGGAGTCCGTGACCGAGGGTCACCCCGACAAGATCGCTGATCAGATCAGCGACACCATTCTCGATGCGCTTCTGCGTGAGGACCCGACGTCCCGGGTCGCCGTGGAGACGCTGATCACGACCGGCCTGGTGCACGTGGCCGGCGAGGTCACGACCAAGGCGTACGCGCCGATCGCCCAGCTGGTCCGCGACAAGATCCTGGAGATCGGTTACGACTCGTCGAAGAAGGGCTTCGACGGAGCTTCCTGTGGTGTCTCGGTGTCGATCGGCTCGCAGTCGCCCGACATCGCGCAGGGTGTCGACACGGCGTACGAGAACCGGGTCGAGGGCGACGAGGACGAGCTCGACAAGCAGGGCGCGGGCGACCAGGGCCTGATGTTCGGGTACGCGACGGACGAGACCCCGGAGCTGATGCCGCTCCCGATCCACCTCGCGCACCGCCTGTCGCGCCGCCTCTCCGAGGTCCGCAAGAACGGGACGATCCCCTACCTCCGTCCCGACGGCAAGACCCAGGTCACCATCGAGTACGACGGCGACAAGGCGGTCCGCCTGGACACGGTCGTCGTCTCCTCGCAGCACGCGTCGGACATCGACCTCGACTCCCTCCTCGCCCCCGACATCCGCGAGTTCGTGGTCGAGCCGGAGCTCAAGGCCCTCCTCGACGACGGCATCAAACTGGAGACCGAGGGCTACCGCCTCCTGGTGAACCCGACCGGCCGCTTCGAGATCGGCGGCCCGATGGGCGACGCCGGCCTCACCGGCCGCAAGATCATCATCGACACCTACGGCGGCATGGCCCGCCACGGCGGCGGCGCCTTCTCCGGCAAGGACCCGTCCAAGGTCGACCGCTCCGCCGCCTACGCCATGCGCTGGGTCGCCAAGAACGTCGTCGCCGCGGGCCTCGCCTCCCGCTGCGAGGTCCAGGTCGCCTACGCCATCGGCAAGGCCGAGCCCGTCGGCCTCTTCGTCGAGACCTTCGGCACCGCCAAGGTCGACGCCGAGAAGATCGAGACCGCCATCGCCGAGGTCTTCGACCTCCGCCCGGCGGCCATCATCCGCGACCTCGACCTGCTGCGGCCGATCTACTCCCAGACGGCTGCCTACGGCCACTTCGGCCGCGAGCTGCCCGACTTCACGTGGGAGCGAACGGACCGCGTGGAGGCCCTGCGCAAGGCCGTCGGTCTGTAAGAAACGCTTGCACGGTGAGGCCCGGTACCCCTTCGGGGGCACCGGGCCTCACCGCTTCCCCCGCGGACAACCCGGGAGGGGCCGGTGCTGCCGGGTGGGAAAATCGGTGGTGCGGGTGCGGGCGGGGTTCGTAGGGTCGGGTTCTCCCGGTGCGATGGCCGCGGTTACTTCGGTGGAGTGCGCCCAGGGCGCGCGGTGATTCTGGATCATGGTCCGCTGCCGCATGGAACTCGGGAGAACTGACGTCGTGGCGTCCGGTGCGATGGTCACGGGTACTTCCGGGGTGTGATCCCCTCGCAGGTTCGAATCCTGCTGCCGGTCCTTGGACCGGTATGGCCGAGTGGTCCATGGCAGAAGCGCCCTCGGGGCGTTCGCGATCCGTGGCCGGCCTGATCTCGGGCGCGCGGCGGTGTCAGTGGGGTCTGGTAGGAATGGTGCTGTGAGCAGCGCGAACGGGTGGGGTGAGGGTGGCGCGGAGGGTGCGCCGCCCGAGCAGCTTGCGTTGATTCGGGAAGGGGTCCGGCAGGCCAGGGCGCCCAAGGCGAAGCCGCGGACATGGCGGGGGGCGAAGCTCGCCGAGGAGCTGCCTGTCGCACGGGTTCTCGTCGACAAGGGTGTGCTGCACCTTGACCGGTATTTCGACTACGCCGTGCCCGAGGAGCTGGACGCCGAGGCGCAGCCGGGCGTGCGGGTTCGGGTGCGGTTCGGGGCCGGGCGGCATCGTGTGCGGGAGGGCCGTCGTGAGGGCGGGGGGCTGATCGACGGGTTCCTCGTCGAGCGCCTCGCCGAGTCCGACTACTCCGGGCCGCTCGCCGCGCTCGCGCAGGTCGTGTCGCCCGAGCCCGTGCTCGGGCCCGAGCTGCTGGGACTCGCGCGCGCCGTCGCCGACCGGTACGCGGGGAGCCTCGCGGACGTGCTGCAGCTCGCGGTCCCGCCGCGCAACGCGCGGGCCGAGCAGAAGCCCTCGCCCGCGCCGCTTCCTCCGCCCGGCATGCCCGAGACCGGTTCCTGGACGCGGTACGGGCGGGGGGCGGCCTTTCTCGAGTCGCTCGCCGCGGGCGGGGCACCGCGAGCCGTGTGGAACGCGTTGCCGGGGCCGGGCTGGGCCGAGGAGATCGCCAGAGCCGTGGGCGCGACGCTCGCCTCGGGGCGGGGCGCGCTCGTCGTCGTGCCGGACGGCCGGGCTGTCACACGGGTGGATGCCGCGCTGTCCTCCGTGCTGGGGGAGGGGCAGCACGCGGTGCTCACGGCCGAGGCCGGGCCCGAGAAGCGCTACCGGGAGTGGCTGGCCGTGCGGCGTGGGTCCGTACGGGCCGTCGTGGGGACCCGGGCCGCCATGTTCGCGCCCGTAAGGGATCTGGGACTCGTCGTCATCTGGGACGACGGCGACGACAGCCACAGCGAGCAGCACGCGCCGCAGCCGCATGCCCGGGAAGTGCTGCTGCTGCGGGCCGCCCATGACAAGTGCGCTTTCTTGTTGGGGAGTTGGGGCTGCACGGTCGAGGCCGCGCAGCTGGTCGAGAGCGGGTGGGCGCTGCCGCTGGTCGCCGAGCGGGAGCAGGTGCGGGCGAGCGCGCCGCTCGTGCGGACCGTGGGGGACGGGGATCTCGCGCGGGACGAGGCGGCACGGGCCGCCCGGTTGCCGACCCTCGCCTGGCAGGTGGTGAGGGACGGGCTGCGGCACGGGCCCGTACTGGTGCAGGTGCCCCGGCGTGGGTACGTACCGCGGATGGCCTGTGCGCAGTGCCGGGCTCCGGCGCGCTGCCGGCACTGCGCGGGACCGCTGGAGGCGCGGGACGCCGGGGCGCTGCTGTGCACGTGGTGCGGGCGGGACGAGGCGGCCTGGCACTGTCCGGAGTGCGGTGGGTTCCGGCTGCGGGCCCAGGTCGTCGGCGCGCGGCGGACCGCGGAGGAGCTGGGGCGGGCGTTTCCGGCCGTGCCCGTGCGGACGTCGGGGCGCGAGCAGGTGCTCGACACGGTCCCGGGTGCGCCCGCGCTCGTCGTGAGCACGCCGGGGGCCGAGCCCGTCGCCGAGGGCGGGTACGCGGCCGCGTTGCTGCTCGACGGCTGGACGATGCTGTCACGGCCCGATCTGCGGGCCGACGAGGACGCGCTGCGACGGTGGATCGGCGCGGCGGCGCTGGTCCGCGGGCAGGGAGCCGGGGGCACGGTCGTGGTCGTCGCGGAGCCGACCCTTCGGCCCGTGCAGGCGCTCGTACGGTGGGATCCCGTCGGACACGCGGTGCGGGAGCTCGCCGAGCGGGCCGAGCTGGGGTTTCCACCGGTGTCCCGGATGGCGGCCGTGTCCGGTACGGCGGAGGCGCTCGCCGGGTTTCTCGCCGTGGTCGAGCTTCCGGGCGATGCGGAGGTGTTGGGACCGGTGCCGCTGCCCGTCACGCAGGCCGGAGGGCCGCGGCGGGTGGGGGCGCCGCCGCCGGGGGAGCAGTGGGAGCGGGCGCTCGTCCGGGTGCCGCCGGGCAGCGGGGCGGCGCTGGCGGCCGCGCTGAAGGCCGCCCAGGCGGCGCGGATGGCACGGGGCGGGAGTGAGCCCGTACGGATTCGGATCGATCCGCCGGACATCGGGTGACGAGCGTCGGTCCGCCCCCGTCCGAGCCGCCCCGACCTGGGCCGCCTCCCGGCTTCGACGGTACCGGGAGGCAGGCGAGAGGTGGGGTCAGCCGTTGCGGGGGCCCGGGAACGCCGTGGGCCTGACCTCGTCGCGGAGGGTGGGGCTGCCCGCGGTCGGCTGGGTCGGCATGGAGCGGGCGGCGGGGACCGTCGGCACCGTGGGGATGCCCGTGTTGACGGCGACCGTGCGGGTGCCCGAGGTGTCCGTGGAGCGCTCGGCCTCGGCGGCGGCCTGCGCGGCGGCGCGGCGGGCGCCGTAACGGCGGTGCACCGCCTGCTTGGTGACCCCTAGGGCGGAGCCCACCGCGTCCCAGGAGAAGCCGAGCGAACGGTCGAAGTCCACGGCGGCCGTGACCAGGGTCTCGACGCTGTCCCGCAGCTCCTGGGCGAGACGGACGGTCGGGGCGGGGGCGCGTCCGTAGACGACGAAGCCCGCGGAGGGGCCGGAGCGGCGCGGGCGGTAGACGTTGCCCAGTTGGGCGGTGAGCGTGCGCAGTGCGTCCACCTGCCGGCGGACCCGCTCGATGTCCCGCACCAGCAAGTGCAGGCTGGCCCGAGCCTGGGCGTCGTGGGTTGCGTGGTCGGCCATGAACAAGCCTCTCGAACCGGCGTTGAAAAGGATCGGGCCGCGATCGCGGCCCGTTGTGGTCAACTCTCTCTTGACCAACGCGTTTGCGGGTGAGTGGTCACGCTGCGGGGGCGTAGGGGCATATGCACAGGGCGCGTCCGGGGGCGTACGCCCCCGGAGCGCCGTTGTCTCGCCTCGGTCTTCGGTGCCTGTTCGTGTGTTCACATGTTCGCGTGTTCGAGGTGTTGCCCGTCAAACCCCCGAGCCGCCGAGCCGTCGCGCCGCATAGACTGGTGCGCTGCCCCGTACCCCGTCCGGACCGGCGGGTGTGCAGGGCCCTGAAGCGTTCCCGCCCGAGAGGCCAGCCGCCACCCATGAAGCTCGTCTTCGCAGGTACCCCCGAGGTCGCCGTTCCCGCACTGGACGCCTTGATCGCCTCCGGGCGGCACGAGGTGGCCGCCGTGGTCACGCGGCCCGACGCGCCCGCCGGCCGGGGACGGCGGCTTGTCGCGAGTCCGGTCGCCGAACGGGCGGAGGAGGCCGGCATCGAGGTGCTGAAGCCGGTCAAGCCGCGGGACGAGGACTTTCTGGCCCGGCTGAGGGAGATCGGACCCGACGCCTGTCCCGTGGTGGCGTACGGGGCGCTGCTGCCGCGGGTCGCCCTCGACGTGCCCGCGCACGGGTGGGTCAATCTGCACTTCTCCCTGCTGCCCGCCTGGCGCGGCGCCGCCCCCGTGCAGCACGCGATCATGGCGGGGGACGAGATCACCGGGGCCTCCACCTTCCTCATCGAGGAGGGGCTCGATTCGGGGCCGGTGTACGGGACCGTCACCGAGGAGGTCCGGCGCACCGACACCAGCGGGGACCTGCTCACCCGGCTCGCCTTCGCCGGGGCCGGCCTGCTCGTCGCGACCATGGACGGCATCGAGGACGGCACCCTGAAGGCCGTCCCGCAGCCTGCCGACGGCATCACCCTGGCACCGAAGATCACCGTCGAGAACGCCCATGTCGACTGGTCCGCACCGGCGCTGCGCGTCGACCGGATGGTGCGCGGGTGCACGCCCGCGCCCGGCGCCTGGACCGCCTTCCGCGGCGAGCGGCTCAAGCTCATCCACGCCACGCCCGTGCCCGAGCGCACCGACCTCGCCCCGGGCGAACTGTCCGTCGGCAAGAACAACGTGTACGCCGGGACCGGCTCGTACGCCGTGGAACTGCTCTGGGTCCAGGCGCAGGGCAAGAAGCCGATGCGCGCGGCCGACTGGGCGCGCGGGGTGCGCATCGCCTCCGGGGAGCGGCTCGGGGCCTGACACACGGTCGTACGGTGACGGCCCGCACCTCCTCCGTCGCACAACTCCCCTGGTAGCGCGGGAGCTTGACGCACCGTCCCGTCCCGGGCGAGCCGGCCGTCGAGGGCACGCCGCGCCCGCTCGCGCCGGGTGTCCAGCGGCGCGCCTGCCGCGTCGTCCAGGAGGCCCTCGCCGACGTCCTCAAGCACGCCGGACGGGCGCACGCGCGTGTGGCACTCGGTTACGGGCAGCACGAGTCGACGGTCTTTCGTCACGGACGGCGGGGAGGGGCTGATTCCGGACACGGGCACGGGCACCGGGCACGGCGCTCGGCGCACGGGCACCGGGCACGGCGCTCGGCCTGGACAGCCGGGCACACGCGGGCCGTCAGGCCGGCGACGTCCGTCCGGAAGTAGGCTGGAGGGGTCGAACCATCCAGGATCCGGAGCACCTTTTTCGTGAGTGAGCAGTCCCGTGGGCCGCGCAAGCCCGGCAAGCCCTATCGCCGCCCCCAGAAGGACCCGGTCCGCATGCTCGCCTTCGAGGCGCTGCGGGCCGTGGACGAGCGCGACGCGTACGCGAACCTCGTCCTGCCGCCGCTGCTGCGCAAGGCGCGCGAGAAGGAGGGACCGGAAAAGTTCGACGGGCGGGACGCGGCGCTGGCCACCGAGCTGGTGTACGGGACGCTGCGCCGGCAGGGGACGTACGACGCGGTCATCGCGGCCTGTGTGGACCGGCCGCTGCGAGAAGTCGACCCGCCCGTGCTCGATGTGCTCAGCCTCGGCGTGCACCAGCTGCTCGGGACGCGCATCCCGACGCACGCCGCCGTGTCCGCCTCCGTCGAACTCGCCCGCGTCGTACTCGGCGACGGGCGGGCCAAGTTCGTGAACGCCGTGCTGCGCAAGGTCGCCCGGCAGGATCTCGACGCCTGGCTGGAGCAGGTCGCGCCGCCCTACGACGAGGACCCCGAGGACCACCTCGCCGTCGTGCACTCGCACCCGCGCTGGGTCGTCTCGGCGCTGTGGGACTCGCTGGGCGGCGGCCGTGCCGGGATCGAGGACCTGCTCGAGGCCGACAACGAGCGGCCCGAGGTGACGCTCGTGGCCCGGCCCGGGCGCTCCACCGCCGACGAACTCCTCGGCGTCCTCGGGGAGGAGTCCGCGCTGCCGGGGCGCTGGTCGCCGTACGCCGTGCGGCTCAGCGAGGGCGGCGAGCCCGGTGCCATCGACGCCGTACGGGAGGGACGTGCGGGCGTCCAGGACGAGGGCAGCCAGCTGGTGGCGCTCGCTCTCGCGAACGCGCCGCTCGACGGCCGGGACAAGGCGTGGCTGGACGGCTGCGCGGGCCCCGGCGGCAAGGCCGCCATGCTCGCCGGACTGGCCGCCGAGCGCGGCGCCGCGCTGCTCGCCTCGGAGAAGCAGCCGCACCGGGCGGGCCTGGTGGCGAAGGCGCTCGCGGGCAATCCCGGCCCCTACCAGGTCATCGCCGCCGACGGCACTCGTCCGCCGTGGCTGCCCGGCACCTTCGACCGGGTGCTCATGGACGTGCCCTGCACGGGCCTTGGTGCCCTGCGTCGCCGTCCCGAGGCCCGCTGGCGGCGCCGTCCCGAGGACCTGGACGGCTTCGCGCCCCTCCAGCGCGGGCTGTTGCGCACGGCGCTGGACTCCGTGCGGGTCGGTGGCGTCGTCGGGTACGCGACCTGCTCGCCGCACCTCGCCGAGACCCGCGCGGTCGTGGACGACGTCCTCAAGCACTACGAGACAGGCTCCGCCGAACTCCTCGACGCCCGCCCGCTGCTGCCTGGCGTACCGGCGCTGGGCGACGGCCCCGACGTACAGCTGTGGCCACATCTGCACGGTACGGACGCCATGTATCTGGCGCTGATCCGCCGGACGGCGTGACCTCTCCCAGCGCCAAGAACAGCCCGAAGGCGTACCCTTTCTCGTATTCGGAGAAAAGGCAGAAGCGGAGTAGGACGACGAGTGATGACCCTCGTCCGAGCGCAATACGAGAGCCATCGCCGAATCCTCCGAGTTCACCATTCTCGTATCTGAGGGCGTGAATGATGGCAGCGCGTGTGGATCCCGATCGTTCCGAATGGGACGTCATCGTCCTGGGCGGCGCCGCGGCCGGGGAGAACGCGGCACAGTACGCTACGCAGTTCTCCGGTCTGGACGCGGTGCTGGTCGAGGCGGAGTTGGTGGGCGGCGAGTGCTCGTACTGGGCCTGCATGCCCAGCAAGGCCCTGTTGCGTCCGGCCGAGGTGCTGGGCGGCGCACGGCATGTGCCGGGTGTGTCCTCGCTGTTGAGCGGGCGCGAGCTGGACGTGCGGGCGGTCCTGGCCCGCCGGGACACCGTCGTGAACGGCCTCGACGACTCCTCGCAGATCGACTGGGCGCTCGGCGTCGGCATCGACGTGGTGCGCGGGTACGGGCGGCTCACCGGGGAGCGCTCGGTGGCGGTGGAGACGGCGGCCGGCGGCACCCGTGTGCTGACCGCACGACACGCGGTGGTGATCGACACGGGCTCCTGCACCACCATGCCGACGATCCCCGGCATGATCGAGGCACGTCCGTGGACGTCCCGCGACGTCACCAATCTGCGCGAGGTGCCACGCCGGGTCGTCGTGCTGGGCGGTGGGGTGGTCGCGTGCGAGGCGGCGACCTGGCTGAGGGCGCTGGGCGTCGAGGAGCTGAGCGTCGTGTACCGGCGCACCGGCCTGCTGGCCCGGTCGGAACCCTTCGCCGGGCGCATGGTGGGTGACCAGTTGACGGCCGCGGGGGTGCGGTTGCTTCCCGGCAGGTCGATCACCGAGGTGCGGCGCGACGATCCCCATGACCCGGGGGTCGGGCTGCCGCACGGCGGCGAGGTCACCGTCCGGCTGGACGACGGGAGCACGCTCGTCGCCGACGAACTGGTGCTCGCCACCGGCCGTACGCCGAACACCCAGGACATCGGCCTGTCGTCGGTGGGATGCGCCGACGGCGGCTTTCTGGAGGTCGACGACGAGCAGGCCGTGCGGGCGGTGGACGGGCACTGGCTGTACGCGGTCGGTGATGTCTGCGGACGTGCGCTGCTGACCCACATGGGCAAGTACCAGGCGCGGATCGCCGGTGAGGTGATCGCCGCCCGTGCCACGCGAGGGCCGGCGGCCGCAGCGGAGCCCGGCGAGCAGGGCTCCGCCGACGGACATCGGGGCAGCCCGCAGGTGACCTTCACCGACCCGGAGGTCGGATCGGCCGGCATGACCGAGCGGGAGGCGCGCGCGGCGGGACTCGACGTGGCGACGGTCGAGTACGACATGGCCGCGCTGGCAGGCACGTACGTGATGCGCGAGGACTACCTCGGGCGCGCCAAACTGGTCATCGACCGTGGTACCGACACGGTGGTGGGCGCGACGTTCGTCGGCTCGGGCGTCGCGGAACTCGTCCACTCCGCCACGACGGCCATTGTCGCGAGAGTGCCGCTTTCCGTGCTGTGGCATGTCGTGCCCAGCTACCCCACCGCGAGTGAGGTGTGGCTCCGTCTGCTGGAGGCGTACCGCGCGGAAAAGCGGCGCGTCGGGTAGCGTGAAATTTCCGTCATGCATTTCAGCCGATCAGTGATATCGCATGTGACTCGCAGAGATCTCGCAGGTAACTCGATCGAAAGAAATATGCCATGCCTTTCATTTCCACGAAGGATGACACGGAGATCTATTACAAGGACTGGGGTACGGGGCAGCCGGTCGTGTTCAGCCATGGCTGGCCGCTGAATGCCGACGCCTGGGACCCTCAGGTCCGCATGATGGCCGAAAACGGCTTCCGTGCGATCGCGCACGACCGTCGCGGCCACGGACGCTCGGGTCAGCCGTGGGACGGAAACGACCTGGACACGTACGCGGACGACCTGGCGCAGTTGATCGAGGCGCTCGATCTGCGCGACGTCATCCTGGTCGGCCACTCCACCGGTGGCGGTGAGGTGACGCGCTACATCGGACGCCACGGCACCGGACGGGTGGCCAAGGCCGTCCTCCTCAGCGCGATCCCCCCGCTGATGCTCAAGACGGAAGCGAACCCCGAGGGGCTGCCGTTGGAGGTCTTCGACGAGATCCGCAAGGGCGTCGCGACCGACCGCTCGCAGTTCTACGAGGACCTCAGCGCGCCCTTCTACGGTGCCAACCGGCCCGGGTCGCAGGTGTCCCAGGGCACGCGGGACGCGTTCTGGCTGTGGTCCCTGCAGGTGGGGATCAAGGGCTCGTACGACTGCGTCAAGGCGTTCTCCGAGACCGACCTCACCGAGGACCTGAAGCGGTTCGACGTCCCCACGCTGATCGCGCACGGCGACGACGACCAGATCGTGCCCATCGTCGCCGCAGCGGAGAAGTCCTCGAAAATCGTCAAGGACGCCACGCTGAAGGTGTACCCGGGTGCCCCGCACGGTCTGTCGATGGTCGCCCCGTTCAAGGACGTCTTCGACGCCGACCTGCTGGCCTTCGCCCGCGGCTGATCGACCGGGCGGCACCCCGACCGTGCGGGGCGCGACATCCGCGCAACGGTCCCGGCGCCGCCCCGGTGCCGCTCGGACACGGCGCGGGTACGGCGCAGGTATGTCTCAGGTACGGTCCAGGAGCCGGACCGAGGAGAGCAACCGGCCCGGGGCATGGCAGGCTTGGGGCATGGCCGTGCAGATCAACCCCAGCATTCTGTCCGCGGACTTCGCCCGTCTTGCCGAGGAGGCACAGGCGGTGGAGGGCGCGGACTGGCTCCATGTCGACGTCATGGACAACCATTTCGTTCCGAATCTCACGCTCGGTGTGCCGGTCGTAGAGTCCCTGGCCCGTGCGACGGACACGCCGCTGGACTGCCATCTGATGATCGCGGACCCCGATCGGTGGGCGCCCCAGTACGTGGAAGCGGGAGCCGGTTCCGTCACCTTCCACGCCGAGGCGGCCGCCGCGCCGGTGCGGCTCGCCCGCGAGATCCGGGCCAAGGGCGCCCGCGCCTCCATGGCGCTCAAGCCCGCGACCCCCATCGAGCCGTACGAGGACCTGCTTCCCGAGCTCGACATGCTGCTGATCATGACGGTCGAGCCCGGTTTCGGCGGCCAGGCGTTCCTGGACATCATGCTGCCGAAGATCCGCCGTACCCGAGAGCTGATCAGCAAGCACGGCCTCGAGCTGTGGCTTCAGGTCGACGGCGGGGTGTCGGCGTCCACCATCGAGCGGTGCGCGGAGGCGGGCGCGGACGTCTTCGTCGCCGGTTCGGCCGTGTACGGGGCCGCGGATCCGGCCCAGGCGGTACGTGCATTGCGCACCCAGGCCCAGGGTGCGACGGCCCATGCGGCGTGGGCGTGCGACCACTGACCAAAGGGAACGTGAACGCCGCCCATCTGGGCTGATCAAGTACGCCGGATCTGCGAGGATGAACGGCGAATCCAGAGTGTGAACAGCAGTGAGGAGATCGCCGTGTCGGGTATGTCGGCGGGCCGGTCAGCCATGCGGATGGGACCCGCTGAGCTGGTGCAGGCGGCGGCCATGGCCCGCCGCTTCTACCTCGAGGGCAAATCCAAGATCCAGATCGCCGAGGAGTTCGGCGTCAGCCGCTTCAAGGTGGCCCGGGTCCTGGAGACCGCTCTCGAACGGGATCTCGTGCGGATCGAGATCCGGGTGCCCGCCGAGCTGGACGCGGAGCGCTCCGACGCGCTGCGCGCCCGCTACGGCCTGCGCCACGCCGTCGTGGTCGAGTCCCCGGCGGATGCCGAGGAGTCGCCCGACCCCGAGAACCTCGGCGAAGTCGCTGCCGACCTGCTCGGTGAGCTGGTCAACGAGGGCGATGTGCTGGGCCTGGCCTGGGGCCGCTCCACCATCCACATGGCGGCGGCGCTCGACCGGCTCCCGCCGTGCACGGTGGTGCAGCTGACGGGCGTGTACGACGCCGGGACGGCGGAGCGCGGGTCGGTGGAGGCGGTACGGCGCGCCGCGCAGGTGTCGGGCGGCGACGCCCACCCCATCTACGCGCCGATGCTGCTGCCGGACGCTGCCACCGCGGCCGCGCTGCGCAGCCAGACGGGGATCGCCCGCGCCTTCGAGTACTTCGACAAGGTCACGGTCGCCTGCGTGTCGATCGGCTCCTGGGAGCCCGGCATCTCGACGGTGCACGACATGCTCACCGAGGAGGAGCGCGCCCACTACGCCACTCTCGGTGTCGCCGCAGAGATGTCCGCGCACCTCTTCGACGCCGAGGGACGACGGGTCGGCCGTGACCTGGGCGAGCGGTGCATCACCGTCGAGGCCGACCGGCTGCGGCGCATCCCCGAGGTCGTGGCGATCGCGGGCGGACAGCGCAAGGCCGCCGCCATCGACGCGGTGCTGCGGTCCGGGCTCGTCACCAGCCTGGTGACGGACACGTCCGCCGCGGACTACCTGATGACAGCGGGCCAGACCCCCCGCCCCGCCCTCAACCGGGCGGATCCGGACGGGCCGTGACCCGTCAGGGGGCGCTTCGGGGTATCGGCGCGCCACGTGGAGGGACGCGTGGCAGCATCGGCGGCATGGTGGTGGTGCGGTGGGTGCCCCGGGCGCTCGTAGGGCTTTTTCTGTGTTTCGGCGTGCTCCTGACGGGCTGCTCCTCGACGGAGCCGGCCGGTACCGGGGCGGGTGCGGTCACGGGAGCCCCGTCGGCGGCTCGGTCGGCGGTACCGTCCTGGGTCCACGGGATGGGGACCGTCGACGCGGCCGGGCTTCCCGCCGAGGCTCGTACGACGCTCGCCCTCATCGACAAGGGTGGCCCCTTCCCGTACGCCAGGGACGGCATCGTCTTCGGGAACTTCGAGGGCATGCTGCCCAAGCACCAGCGCGGCTACTACCACGAGTACACGGTCAAAACGCCCGGCGCACATGATCGGGGAGCCCGTCGCATTGTCACCGGGCAGGGCGGTGAGATCTACTACACCGATGATCACTACAAGTCGTTCAGGGCGGTGCTGAGATGACGGACGGCCCGTTGGCGGAGGTGTTCCGTGCGGCGCGCGCGGTCGGATGGCAGGTCAGCGTGCTCGATCTCACCGGAGTCTCGGACAAGGCGGCCTTCATGGAACGCTGCGTCCGCGCCCTCGACCTGCCCGAATGGTTCGGCCGGAACTGGGACGCCCTCGCGGACTGCCTGGGCGACCCCGACTGGGGGCCCGCCAGCCCGGGCCGCGTCATCCTGGTGAACGGCTGGCGGCACTACGCCAAGGCCCGCCCCGACGAGTGGGAGACCGCCCAGGAGGTGCTGGAATCGGCCGCCGGGCACTACGAGGAGCACGACGCCACGCTGTCGGTCGTCCTCGCCCTTGGAGGATCCGACCAACTGCCCCCTGACCAGCCTGGATGATCTGTGCGGGCATCACATTCAGGTCGCCATGGGACAATGAAGTACGTGCTCTTCCCCCTGGCTGACCTGTCCGGGGGCCACCTCTGATCGACTGGGATGTGCAGCACGTGCGTTTCCTCAACGACATCCAGCCTCCGTACGACCTGACGTACGACGACGTCTTCATGGTGCCCAGCCGCTCCGCGGTCGGCTCCCGGCAGGGCGTGGACCTCAGTGCCCCGGACGGCACGGGCACCACGATCCCCCTGGTCGTCGCCAACATGACCGCGATCGCGGGCCGCCGGATGGCCGAGACCGTCGCCCGCCGCGGTGGTCTCGTGGTCATCCCGCAGGACATTCCGATCGAGGTCGTCACCGAGGTCGTCTCCTGGGTCAAGGGACGCCACCTGGTGCTCGACACCCCCATCGTCCTGGCCCCCCACCAGACCGTCGCCGACGCACTGGCGCTGCTGCCCAAGCGCGCCCACAACGCGGGCGTCGTCGTCGACGAGGACGGCCGCCCGATCGGCGTGGTCACCGACGCCGACCTCACCGGCGTGGACCGGTTCACGCAGCTGGCCGAGGTCATGTCCCGGGACCTGCTGCTCCTCGACGCCGACATCGAGCCGCGCGAGGCGTTCAACAAGCTGGACGGCGCCAACCGCCGCTACGCCCCCGCCGTGGACGCCGAGGGCAAGCTCACCGGCATCCTCACCCGCAAGGGCGCCCTGCGCGCCACGCTCTACACCCCGGCCACCGACGCCGACGGCAAGCTGCGTATCGCGGCCGCCGTGGGCATCAACGGCGATGTCGCGGGCAAGGCCAAGCAGCTCCTCGACGCGGGCGTCGACACGCTCGTCATCGACACCGCGCACGGCCACCAGGAGTCGATGATCAGCGCGATCAGGACCGTGCGCGCGCTCGACCCGCAGGTCCCGATCGTCGCGGGCAACATCGTCGCCGCCGAGGGCGTCAAGGACCTCATCGACGCGGGCGCGGACATCATCAAGGTCGGCGTCGGCCCCGGCGCCATGTGCACCACCCGCATGATGACCGGCGTCGGCCGGCCACAGTTCTCGGCCGTCCTCGAGTGCGCCGCCGAGGCGAAGAAGTACGGCAAGCACGTGTGGGCCGACGGCGGCGTCCGCCACCCGCGCGACGTGGCCATGGCACTGGCCGCGGGCGCGTCCAACGTCATGGTCGGTTCCTGGTTCGCGGGGACGTACGAGTCCCCGGGCGACCTCCAGCAGGACGCCAGCGGGCGCCTGTACAAGGAGTCGTTCGGCATGGCGTCCGCACGCGCGGTCCGCAACCGTACGAGCGAGGGGTCGGCGTACGACCGCGCCCGCAAGGCCCTCTTCGAGGAGGGCATCTCCACCTCGCGGATGTTCCTCGACCCGGGCCGCCCCGGCGTCGAGGACCTGATCGACTCGATCATCGCGGGCGTTCGCTCCTCCTGCACCTACGCGGGTGCGGGCTCCCTGGAGGAGTTCGCCGAGAACGCGATCGTCGGCATCCAGAGCGCGGCCGGCTATGCGGAGGGCAAGCCCCTGCACGCCAGCTGGAGCTGACCCGTTCCACCGTCGTACGGCCCCCGTGGTGCGCCCACGGGGGCCGTCGGCGTACCTGCCGCGGATCGCCGTGCGGGGGCGTGCGCAACCATCGAAAGGCCCCGCGCAACGAACACGCGCCGAGGTGCGATGAACGCAACGATCTTGCGGAGATGCGCAAGGTTGCTGCATTACGCCCGTGAAGCCCGGGCTCATAGGGTCAAGCGCTGTACATGGCGTGGCGGGGACCCCGCTCGGTGGGTCCCTGCTGCCAGGGGTGCCGCCGGTCCCCGCCGTATCGACCGGCAGCGATGAAGGAGCCACCGCGTGCTCGATCAAGGCGCACCCCCGCAGTCCCGCACAGAACCCGCCGCACCGTCCCCGGGTGTCGGCGCGCGCCTCATGCGCCGCAAGCCCGTGGAACGCCTGGTGGCCGAGGGCGGCCAGGGCGAGGGAGGCTCGCTCAGGCGCTCCCTCGGGCTGTGGCAGCTCACCATGATCAGCATCGGTGCCACCCTCGGCACCGGCATCTTCGTGGTCCTCGGCGAGGCCGTCCCCAAGGCCGGACCCGCGGTCACCCTCTCCTTCGTGATCGCCGGCCTCACGGCGCTCTTCTCGGCCCTCTCGTACGCCGAGCTGGCCGGCACCATCCCGGTCGCCGGCTCCTCGTACTCGTATGCGTACGCAACGATGGGTGAGCTGATCGCCTGGATCTGCGGCTGGTGTCTGGTCCTGGAGTACGGCGTGTCGGTGGCCGCCGTCGCGGTCGGCTGGGGCGAGTACCTCAACGAACTGCTCGACGGCACGATCGGCGTCACCATCCCGGACGCGCTCTCCGCACCTCCCGGCGACGGCGGCATCTTCAACCTGCCCGCCCTGATCGTCGTGATGCTCGCCATGGCCTTCCTGCTCGGCGGCGCCAAGGAGTCCGCACGCGCCAATACGATCATGGTGGCCGTGAAGATCGTCGCGCTGCTGCTGTTCTGCGCGATCGGCATCCAGGGCTTCAAGTCCGGTAACTACGAGCACTTCATGCCGCTCGGCATGGCGGGCGTCAGCGCCGCCGGCGCCACGCTGTTCTTCTCGTACATCGGCTTCGACGCCGCCTCCACCGCAGGTGAGGAGGCCAGGAACCCGCAGCGCGACCTGCCCCGCGCGATCATGCTCTCGCTGGTCGTCGTGACGGCGCTGTACGTCGTCGTCGCGGCCGTCGCCGTCGGCGCGAAGCCCTGGCGGAAGTTCAACGACTCGGAGGCAGCGCTCGCCGAGATCATGAAGAACGTCACCGGGCAGACCTTCTGGGGCACGCTGCTCGCCGCCGGTGCCGTCATCGCCATCGCCAGCGTCGTCCTGACCGTGCTCTACGGCCAGACCCGCATCCTGTTCGCGATGTCCCGAGACGGGCTCGTGCCCAAGGTGTTCTCGCGCGTCCACCCGAAGACCGGCGCGCCTCGCGCCAACACCGTGATCGTCTCGCTGTTCTGCGGTGTCCTCGCCGCCGCGATCCCGCTCGGCCAGCTCGCCGACGCCACCAGCATCGGCACCCTCTTCGCCTTCGCGCTGGTCAATGTGGCCGTCGTGGTGCTGCGCCGGACGCGACCGGAGATGCGGCGCACCTTCCGGGTGCCGCTGGCGCCGGTGCTGCCCGCGATCGGCTTCGCCCTGTGCGTGTGGATGATGGGCAGCCTTTCGGCCGTCACCTGGGTGGTCTTCGGAGTCTGGATGGCCGTCGGGCTCGTGTTCTACTTCAGTTACGGCTACCGCCGCTCCCGTCTCGCGCCATCAGAAAAGTGAAACACCCGCAGTGCTGAACGATCTCGACGAACGCATCGTGCACGCCCTCGCCGAGGACGCCCGCCGCTCCTACGCCGACATCGGCCAACTGGTCGGCCTGTCCGCGCCCGCCGTGAAGCGACGGGTGGACCGGCTGCGGGCCACGGGTGCCATCACCGGGTTCACCGTGCGGGTGGATCCGGCGGCGCTCGGGTGGGAGACGGAGGGGTTCGTCGAGATCTACTGCCGCCGGAACACCTCGCCGGAAACCATTCAGCGGGGGCTGGAGCGGTATCAGGAGGTGGTGGCCGCGTCCACCGTCACGGGGGAGGCGGACGCGGTGGTGCAGGTCTTCGCTTCCGACATGCGGCACTTCGAGCGGGTGTTGGAGCGGATCGCCGGGGAGCCGTTCGTTGAGCGGACCAAGTCCGTGCTGGTCTTGTCTCCGTTGCTGCGGCGGTTTTCGTCGGGATCGCCTACGTAGGGGGCACGGGGGTTCGTAGGCGGCTGCGGGTTCGTTGTGGCTGGCCGTGCCCCGCGGCGCAGCCGCCATATGTCACAGCCCCGCGCCCCTTTCGGGGCGCTGCACCCTGCGCCCTCTGACAAGAACCCTTACTCCGCTGTCTTTCTTGCCAGCGCGTTGTTGCCGATCGAGTTGTGGACGCTGAAGCTCACCGCGTCCGAGCGGTAGCGGTCGTCGGACCATTCCACCGGGCGGCCTTCGCGGGTGGTGGTGACGCGGCGGACCCTCAGGAGGGGACTGGTGCGGCGGACGCCGAGGAGGTCGGCGTCCTGGGCGCCCGCCGCCACCGCGTCGATGACGTGCTCGCCGTAGGCGAAGACCAGGCCGGTGTCCTCGTAGAGCCGCTGGGTGACCGAGGAGCAGTCGGGCTCGATGGTCTCGACGGCGGGGGAGATCCAGTCCGCGTACACGGTCCGTTCCAGGAGGACCGGCTCGCCGTCCAGGCCGCGGATCCGCAGGACGTGCAACACCGGTGTCGTCTCGGGGAGTTGGAGGCGTACGGCGTCCTCCGCGGTCGCCGGGCGGTGCTCCTGCTCGACGACGTGTCCCGTCGCCTCCCGGCCCATCGCGCGTGCCCACTGGGCGAAGCTGCGCAGTTCGGCGAAGCTCTGGCTGCGACGGCTGGCGAGGACAACCCGGCGGGCGCCCTGGCGGGAGCCGATGAGGCCCTCGGCGGTCAGGGCCGCGACGGCCTGGCGGACCGTGCCGCGCGCCACGCCGTACTGGGCCGCGAGGTCCGTCTCCGCGGGCAGCAGACTGCCCACCGTGTACTCCTCGCGGTCGATCGCCCGCCGCAGTTCATCGGCGATCTCCTCGTGTCGCGCCGGCATGCTTCCCCTCTGACTCGACTGCTGTGCACAGCGTGACCAGCCTAATCGAGATCCGAAGGTGATCGGCGCGGGCCGGGATTGTGCAGGGAATCAAGGGTCACGGTTTCGCCAAAGTTTACGAACAGGACACCAACGCCGGGCCTACTGGGGCCAACTTGTTCAGACAAGTTCTCCGCACTACCCGAACCCTCGTGCGTACTCCTGGAGAGACCGTGACCGTGTTCCTGCCGAGGACCGCCGTCCTCACCGGCGGCCTCGCCGTCGCCGCCGCCCTCGCCCTCAGCGCCTGTGGCGCGGCCCCCGACGACAAGTCGACCACCGCCGACGGCAAGAGCGCGGCCACCGCGACCTCCGCCGCGGACATCGGCGGCCTCGACGCCCTGGTCAAGGCCGCCAAGAAGGAGGGCACGCTGCACGCGATCGCGCTGCCCCGCGACTGGGCCAACTACGGCGCCCTGATCGACGGCTTCAAGAAGAAGTACGGCATCAAGATCGAGGTGGAGAACCCGGACGGCGCCAGCCAGGACGAGATCAACGCCGTGACGTCGAGGAAGGGGCAGGACCGCGCCCCCGACGTCCTCGACCTGGGCAGCTCGTTCGCGCTCAGCGCCGCCCAGCAGGGGCTGCTCGCGCCGTACAAGGTGACCGCCTTCGCCGACATCCCCGAGGGGCAGAAGGACGCGCGGGGCCGCTGGTTCAACGACTACGGCGGCTACATCTCCATCGGCTGCGACGCCAAGAAGGTCAAGGAGTGCCCGAAGACCTTCAAGGACCTGCTCAAGCCGGAGTACAAGGGTCAGGTTGCCCTCAACGGCAACCCCACCAAGTCGGGTTCGGCCTTCGGCGGTGTCTACGCGGCCTCGCTCGCCAATGGTGGTTCGTTCGACGACATCCAGCCCGGCCTGGACTTCTTCGCCAAGCTGAAGAAGAACGGCAACTACACGCCCGTCGAGTCGACCCCGGCCACCGTCGAGAAGGGCGAGACCCCGATCAGCATCGACTGGGACTACCTGAACGCCGGTTACGCCGACGAGTTCAAGTCCAAGGGCGTCGACTGGACGGTCACGGTCCCCTCGGACGGCAAGTTCTCCCAGTACTACTCCCAGGCCATCAACAAGGACGCCCCGCACCCGGCGGCCGCCCGCCTGTGGCAGGAGTACCTCTACAGCACCGAGGGCCAGAACCTCTGGCTCAAGGGCTACGCCCGCCCGGCCCTGATGACCGCCATGCAGACCGCCGGCACCCTCGACAAGACCGCCGCCGCGAAGCTCCCCGCGGTCTCCGGCACGCCGAGCTTCCCGACCGAGGCCCAGCAGGCCAAGGCCAAGACGGTCCTCGCGCAGGGCTGGGGCAAGGCCGTCTCCGGATGACCACCGTCCTCACCGAGGCAGAGGCCGACGTGACGCCCGCCGCCGCCGCTTCCCGGCGGCGGCGGCGCCGCGCCCCCGGCTGGCTCGCCGTGCTCCCGCTGCTCGTCTTCGTCGCTATCGCCTTCGGCATCCCGGCCCTGGCCATGCTGAACGGCGCCTTCACCGTCAAGGACCAGACGACCGGCGCCACCTCGTACACCACGGCCAACCTGACCGACTCGCTCCAGGGCGCCTACCTCACCGCCCTGATCGGCAGCGTCAAGCTGTCCGCGGTCTCCGCGGGCATCGCGACCGTCCTCGGACTGCCGCTCGCCCAGGCCGTGGTGACCTCCCGCTTCCGTGCCCTGCGCGAGGCGGTCCTCACCGCGTCCGGCGTCCTCGCCAACTTCGGCGGCGTCCCGCTGGCCTTCGCGTTCGTCGCCACCCTCGGCAACGCGGGTGTCCTGACCGAGCACCTGGGCCTGAAGGACAAGGGCTGGAACCTCTACAGCTTCTGGGGCCTGGTCATCGTCTACCTGTACTTCCTGATCCCGCTGATGGTCCTCACCATCACGCCCGCCCTGGACGGCCTGCGCTCCCAGTGGCGCGAGGCCGCACAGAACAACGGCGCCACCGGAATCCAGTACTGGCGGCACGTCGCCCTCCCCGTCCTCACCCCCTCCCTGCTCGGCGGCCTCGTGCTGCTCTTCGGCAGCGCCTTCGCCGCGTACGCCACCGCGGCGGCCATGGTGGGCAGCGCGGTCCCGCTGGTCACCCTGCAGATCGCCGACGCCATCTCCGGCAACGTCCTGGTCGGCCAGGAGAACGTGGCACTCGCCCTCAGCCTCGACATGGTCCTCATCGCGGGCCTGGTCATGGCCGTGTACCTGCCCCTGCAACGACGGAGCGCGCGATGGCTGGAAGCCTGAACAAGTCCGTACGCGTACGTCCCTGGCGCGGGGTCGTCCTCGTCTGCGCCGGGCTCTACTTCCTGATCCCGCTCGCCGCGTCCGTGATCTTCACGGTCGACGTGCCGAACCAGGGGATCACCTTCGACGCGTACCGCCAGATCGTCTCCGCCGACGGCTTCGGCTCCAGCCTGCTGCTGTCGCTGGAACTGGCCGCCGCCACCATCGCCGTGGTCCTGCTGCTGATGGTGCCCGCGATGGTCGCGCTGCGGCTCGGTGCCCCGAAGCTGCGGCCCGTGGTGGAGGTGATCTGCTCGCTGCCGCTGGTCGTCCCGCCGATCGCCTTCGTCGCCGGGATCGCCACGGTCCTCAAGTGGGGACCCGAACACCTCTCCCGCACCCCGCTGTTCGAGACGTTCGTGGCCCTCCAGAACCCCGACTTTCCGTTCGTGCTCGTCCTCGCGTACGTAGTGATGGCGCTGCCGTTCGTGTACCGGGCCCTGGACGCCGGGCTGCGCGCCGTCGACGTACGCACTCTCGTCGAGGCCGCGCGCAGCTGCGGTGCGAACTGGCCGCAGGCGCTGGTACGGGTCGTGCTGCCCAATCTGCGCGGGGCGCTGCTCAACGCCTCCTTCCTCACACTGGCCCTGGTGCTCGGCGAGTTCACCGTCGCCCAGTTGCTCGGCTTCCAGCCCTTCGCCGTGTGGATCTACAGCGTCGGCGGCTCGCAGGCCCAGCTCTCCGTCGCCGTCTCCGTGCTCAGCCTGCTCGTCACCTGGGCCCTGCTCCTCTCGCTCGCCGGGCTCGGCGGGCGCTCCCGTTCCGCTTCCGCATCCCGGGGATGAACCATGACCGTCACCACGCTTGAGAAGGCCTCCGACGCCAAGGCCGCCACCGTTGAATTCCGGGGCCTGCGGCGGGAGTTCGGCCCGACCGTCGCCCTCGACGGCCTCGATCTGACCGTCCGGCCCGGCGAACTCCTCGCCCTGCTCGGCCCCTCCGGCTGCGGCAAGACCACCGCGCTGCGCATGCTCGCCGGGTTCGAACACCCCGACTCCGGCGAGGTGCTGGTCGACGGCGAGGACGTCACCCGGGTCCCGGCCCACCGCCGCGACGCGGGGATGGTCTTCCAGTCGTACAGCCTCTTCCCGCACCTCAGTGCCCTCGACAACGTGGCCTTCGGGCTGCGGATGCGCAAGGTGCGTACCGCCGAACGGCGTTCCCGCGCGGCCGAGTTGCTCGACCTCGTGGGACTCGCCGACAAGGGCGAGCGGTTCCCGCACCAGCTTTCCGGCGGCCAGCAGCAGCGCATCGCACTGGCCCGCGCACTCGCCCTGCGTCCGCGCGTGCTGCTGCTCGACGAGCCCCTCTCCGCCCTGGACGCCAAGGTGCGCCTCACCCTGCGCGAGGAGATCAGCCGGCTTCAGCAGGAACTCGGCATCACCACCCTGTTCGTGACGCACGATCAGGAAGAGGCGCTGTCCATGGCGGATCGCGTCGCCGTGATGCGGGCCGGGCGGCTCGAACAGTGCGCCGCGCCCGCCGAGCTGTACGGGCGGCCCGCGACCGCCTTCGTCGCCGAGTTCGTCGGCACGATGAGCCGGATTCCGGGGCGGCTGGACTCCGGCGTGGCCGAGGTGCTCGGACAGCGGTTGCCGGTCGACGGGGACGCGCCCGGCGCGACGGAGATCGACGTGCTCGTACGGCCCGAGGCGGTGCGGGTACGGGCCGACGACGCCGGGACCGCCCGCGTCGTCGCCACCGCCTTCCTCGGTGCTGCCACCCGCGTCACCGTCCGGCTCCCGGACGCCACCGAGGTCAAGGCCGACCTGCCCACGCACGAGGCCGCCGGGCTCGGCTCGGGCGCCGCCGTGACCGTGAGCCTGCCGGAGCGGCCGGTGCTGGTCGCCGAGCGCACGCGTTGACCGACGCATCCCCCCCACTGAGTTACGCCGAGTGAAAGAGAGCACCGTGACCCTCCGCACCACCTCCCGCCGACTCCCCCTCCAGGCCGTTCTGTTCGACATGGACGGCACGCTCGTGGACACCGAGCGACTGTGGTGGGAGGCGGTGGAGCAGGTGGCCGACGGGCTCGGACGCCGGCTGACCGGGGCCGACCAGCCGGAGGTGCTGGGCAGGCCCGTCGAGTACACCGCCGCCTGGCTGGGCCAGGTCACGGGCGCCGGGGCGCGGGAGATCGCCACCGAGCTGCACCGGGAGTTCGCGCACCGGGTCCGCACCGGCATCGTGCCCCGCCCGGGTGCGCTGCGGCTCCTCGGCGAACTGGTCCGCGAGGGTGTCCCCACCGCCCTCGTGACGGCGTCGCCGCGCGCCGTCGCCGACACCGTCCTCGCGGCCCTCGGCGCCGAACACTTCGCGGTCTCCGTCACGGCCGACGACACCGAACACACCAAGCCCGCCCCCGACCCCTACCTCGCCGCGTGCCGCGCCCTCGGTGTCGACCCCGCCGCGTGTGTGGCCGTGGAGGACACCGAGACGGGTGTGGCGTCCGCCGAGGCCGCGGGGTGTGCCGTGCTCGCCGTGCCCTCGCTCGCGCCGATCGACTCCGTACCCGGACGCACCGTCCTGACCAGCCTGGAGGAGGTGACCCCGGCCCGGCTGCGCGCCATGGTCGCGCCCCGCGAGCTGCGGGTGATGAGCTGGAACCTCTGGTACGGCGGGACGAAGGTCGACGACCACCGCGAGAAGCAGCTCAAGGTCATCGCCGAGACCGGCGCGGACGTGGTCGGCCTCCAGGAGACCCACGACACCTCGGCACAGGAACTCGCCGAGGCACTCGGCTGGCACCACCACCGGGCCGGCGAGAACCTCGGCGTCATCAGCCGCTACCCGATCACCGCCCGCCACGGCGACCCGGACGTCGGCTTCTACGGCGGCACCGGAGTGCGCGTCCGGCTGGACGGCGGCCAGGAGGTGGACATCTGGAGCGCCCACCTCGACTACACGCCGTACGGCCCCTACGAGGCCCGCTTCGACGGGCTCCCGGCGGCCGAACTCATCGCCCACGAGGGCGTCCGGCTGGAGCAGATGCGGGAGATCCTGCGGCGCATCACCGAGTCCGCCACCGAGGCGGTCCCCGTGGTCCTGGTCGGTGACTTCAACGCGCCCTCGCACCTGGACTGGCCGGACGTCGAGTGGCCCGTGACCAGGGCCGCCGAGGAGGCCGGCCTGCGCGACTCCTACCGCGAGGCCCATCCCGACCCCGTGCGGGAGCCCGGACACACCTGGTCGCCGGTCCATGTGCAGCACGAGGACGGCAGCGGACGGCCCGAGCCGCAGGACCGGATCGACTTCGTGCTGCACCGGGGGCTGAGCGTGCTCGACTCCCGGGCGCTCGTCACCGGCACGCCGCGACCCTGGCCCGACGTCGCCGGCAACGACTGGCCCTCGGACCACGCCGCGGTGATGACCACCTTCGCCGTGCCCCGCGCCGACCCCTCCGACCCCTCCGATCCCTCCGAACTCGCCGACCGGCCGGGCACGTCCGCGCACCGAACCGAGAGTCGGTCCAGGAAGCCATGAGGAAGCCATTGCGATGCGGGCGCGCCATCACGTAGGTTGATCCGCGCCGCTACCAGCGAGTAACACCGATGGGTAACCAACCGTCGCCCGGCCACCCGACCGTCCTGTCGTCCTGGGGAGTCCATGCGCTGGTCCTTCGGCCGTCCCACCACGGTCCGTACACGCATCGTGGCGCTCGCGCTCGCACCGGTGGTCGCCCTCATGGTGCTGTGGAGCTTCGCCATGGTGTCCGTCACCGGCGAACTGCGCGCGCTCGTCCGGGTCCAGGGGGTGTACGACGACTTCGGGACGCCCGTCGACACGGCGGTCGGCCAGATCCAGATCGAACGGCGGCTCGCGGCCGCCTACCTGGGCGCGGACCACGGCACGGCGGCGGCCCTCGACCTGATGGAGCAGCAGCGCCGCACCGACCGCGCCGTGACCGCCATGCGCACGGCGATCCGGGACGGCGACCGCGGGCGGCTCTCCGGCAGGCAGCGGCAGGTGCTCGACGCCGTGCTGCGCTCCTTCGACGGGCTGGAGGGGCTGCGCGAGCGGGTGCTGTCCCGCGCCATCAGCTGGGACCGGGCGGTCACCGAGTACGGCGCCCTCGTGGAGCCGGGCTTCGACGTCCAGTCCGCCCTCACCGCGCTGCAGGCCGGACAGCTGGCGCGCGAGGCCCAGGTCGTCATCGAGCTGGTGCGGGTGAGGGAGTTCGTCTCGCGGGAGGACGCCCTCGTCGCCGGGGCGCGGGCCGCCGGATCGCTCACCGACCGCCAGTACGACACGCTCACCGCTACGATCGAGGACCGCCGGGTCTTCGAGCGGACGTATGTGCCCGACCTCCCCGCCGACTCGCGCGGCCCCTTCGAGGAGTTCCAGCGCGGCTCCCTGTACCGGGAGTTGACCCGAGGCGAGGACGCCCTGCTGCGGGCGGGCGCGCGGGGTGCGGGGGAGGCCGTCGCGGCCGGCTCCTGGCGCACCACCACCGACCGGGCCGTCAAGCGGTACATGCAGCTGTGCACGCGGTCTGCCGTCAACTCCGCCGACCGCGGACGGGCCTTCGCCTACCGGGAGCTGGCCAAGGCGGCGATCGTCGGTGTACTCGGACTCGCCGCCGTGGGACTGTCCTTGTGGTTCGCCGTGCGCGGAGCTCGGCGCATCTCGCGCCGCCTGGAGACCCTCCGGGACGCCGCCGACCTCCTCACCACCCGCCAACTACCTGACGTGATGCGGCGGTTGAGCGCGGGTGAGGACGTGGACGCCGCCACCGAGGCCCCACCCCTGGCCGACGGGGAGGCGGGAGCCGACGAGATCGGCCAGGTCGGCCGGTCCTTCAACACCGCTCGCCTCGCGGCCGTCGAGGCGGCCGTCAAGCAGGCCACCCTGCGCCGCGGGCTGTTCGCGGTGCTCCTCAACATCGCCCGCCGCAACCAGGCACTCGTCCACCGCCAGCTCAAACTGGTCGACACGCTGGAGCGGCGCACCGACGACCCGGACGTCCTGGACGACCTGTTCCGGATCGACCACCTCACCACCCGGATGCGGCGCCACGCGGAGAGCCTGATCATCCTCTCCGGCGCGGCGCCCGGCCGCAGGTGGCGCAGGCCCGTGCCCGTCGCCCGCGTGGTGGCCTCCGCGGTGAGCGAGATCGAGGAGTACGCGCGCGTCGTGGTCCCGCCGATGCCGGAGGTGGGCGTAGCGGCGGACGCCGTCGCCGACGTCGTCCATCTGATCGCCGAACTCGTCGAGAACGCCACCGTGTTCTCACCGCCCCAGACGCAGGTCACCCTGCGCACGGGCCGGGCCGGGAGCGGGTTCGTCCTGGAGATCGACGACCGGGGCCTCGGTCTCGAACCCGAACAGATCGAGGAGGCCCACCGCACCCTCACCACGCCGGACGACTTCGACCCGACCCGGCACGACCGGCTCGGGCTGTACGTGGTGGGGCGGCTCGCCGCACGGCACGGTATCGAGGTCACGCTGTGCCGGTCGCCGTACGGCGGTACGACGGCGGTGGTGCTGCTGCCGGAGGCGGTCCTCGCGCCGGTCGACCCCGAGCGGCCGGAGCCGGCCGCGGACACGGACCGGCGGACGCTGCCGTCCCGGACCTCCCGGGCCTCCGAGACTTCCGGGACCTCCGAGATTTCCCGGGCCTCCGAGATTTCCCGGGCCTCCGAGATTTCCCGGGCCTCCGAGATTTCCCGGGCCTCCGAGATTTCCCGGGCCTCCGAGATCTCCCGGACCTCCGAGATCTCCCAGACCTCCGAGACCTTCCGGAAGGGCACCACGGTCCTCGAGGAACAGAGGGAGGCACCTGAGCGGCACGAGGACCGCGTACCGCAGAGCGCTCCCGCCGCGAGCCCGCCCGCGCTGCCCACCCGCGTCCGGCAGACCTCCCTCGCCCCCGGACTGCGCACCGAGCGCCGGGCCGCCGACGAGCCGCCGGAGCGCGAGGTCACCGCCGAGGAGGTCCGCGCGGTCTTCGGTGCCTTCCAGCGCGGCCTCGACCGCGGCCGCAAGGGCCAGCCCACCGGGCCCGGATCCGAGCGGCGAACCGACACCGAGGAAGGGACGGACGCCGACGATGCTCCGTGACCAGACCCCCGAGCCCGCCGACCGGGCCTCCGAGCCCCCGGGCAGCGTCCCCGAACCCCCCGGCACGGACCTCGGCTGGCTGCTCGACGACCTCGTGGCCAGGACCGACCACGTCCGCCAGGCCGTGCTCCTCACCGCCGACGGCCTCCCGCTGAGCTGCTCGGACGGCATGCGCCGACGGGACATCGAGCACCTCGCCGCCGTCTGCTCCGGCTTCCACAGCCTGGCCCGCTCGGCCGGCGAACGCTTCGCCGCGGGAGAGGTGCGCCAGACCATGGTGATGCTCGACGACGCCTACCTCTTCATCACCCCGGCGGGCGACGGCAGCCGACTGGCCGTCCTGAGCGAGGTGCAGACGGACGTCGGACAGCTCGCCCACGAGATGGCGCTGCTGGTCCGCCGCGTCGGCCGCCACATGGCCGCCGCCGTACGGTCGGCCGCCGACCCCGCGGGCCCCTGACCCGGCCGTGACCGACGACCACTGGTACGAGGACGAGACCGGGTCGATGGTGCGGCCCTACACCGTCACACGGGGCCGGACCCGGCCCTCGGACCGGCACACGATCGATCTGATGTCGCGGGTCACCGCCCTGAGGACGGACGAGGGCCGGCCGGGTGTCGACCACGCCGGCGCCGCCCTGCTCACCCTCGTGCGCCACGGACCCCGGCCGGTCGTCGAGCTCGCCGCCGACGCCGACCTGCCCCTGACCGTCGTACGCGTGCTGCTCGGCGATCTGGCCGAGGCCGGTCTCGTACGCATCGACGCGCCGCGGCGGCCGGATCAGGGCGGCCCGGCGGCCGACCCCGAGCTGCTGCGCGAGATCGTGGAGCGACTGCGCGCGCTGTGAGAACCGGACGCGGGCCGTGCGGCCGGGAGGGCTCGGCACGGCGCGGTCGCGACGGCTCGTCACGGCGTCTGTGACCTGCGCCTCAGGGGGTTTCGGGCCCCGCCCGAGGGTGCGCAACGAATCACCGCCGGAGGCCGGGTGCACGCAACGATTCGTCCACCGGCGCGCAACGGCTCCGCCTTGTCCCCCCGAGCCCGCCGCCCGTACCGTCTAGACAGCCCCCGATACCCCTCCGTACCCGTGAGGACCACGCATGCGCACAGCCCTGCTCCAGAGCTCCGGCCGCCCCGGCTCGGTCGTCGAGAACCTGAAGGTCCTCGACGAGGCCGCGGGCCGTGCCGCCGCTGCCGGTGCCGGGCTCTTGGCGGCGCCGGAGATGTTCCTCACCGGGTACGCGATCGGCGACGACATCGCCCGCCTCGCCGACCCCGCCGACGGCGCCTGCGCGGACGCGATCGCCGAGACCGCCACCCGCCACGGCGTCGCCGTCGTCTACGGCTACCCCGAGCGCGAGGGCGAGACGGTCTACAACTCCGCGCAGCTCATCTCCGCCGACGGCACCCGCCTCGCGAACTACCGCAAGACCCACCTCTTCGGCTGCTTCGAGCGCGACCACTTCACGCCCGGCGAGCAGCCCGTCGTCCAGGCGGAGCTGAACGGCCTCCGCGTCGGCCTCATGATCTGCTACGACGTCGAGTTCCCGGAGAACGTCCGGGCCCACGCCCTCGCCGGCACCGACCTCCTCGTCGTGCCGACCGCGCAGATGCACCCCTTCCAGTTCGTCGCCGAGTCCGTCGTCCCGGTGCGCGCCTTCGAGAACCAGATGTACGTCGCGTACGTCAACCGGGTCGGCCCGGAAGGCGAGTTCGAGTTCGTCGGACTCTCCACGCTGGCCGGTCCCGACGGGATCGCCCGCGCCCGGGCCGGACGCGGTGAGGAACTTGTCCTCGCCGACGCCGACCCCGGCTTCCTCGCGGCCTCGCGCGAGGCGAACCCGTATCTGAAGGACCGCCGCCCCGGCCTCTACGGCTCGCTCGTCTGACATCCGGCCGCTCCCCCGGCGCCTTCCCTCACCAGCTTTCCCGCAAGGAGTCCGTACCCCATGACGTCCACGGTGCCCACCGCCGTCCAGCACGCCGACGTGCAGCAGCCGCCGATCACCATGTTCGGCCCGGACTTCCCGTACGCGTACGACGACTTCCTCGCCCACCCGGCGGGTCTCGGCCAGATACCCGCGACCGAGCACGGCACCGAGGTCGCGGTCATCGGCGGCGGCCTGTCCGGCATCGTGGCCGCCTACGAGCTGATGAAGATGGGCCTCAAGCCCGTCGTCTACGAGGCCGACCAGATCGGCGGTCGCCTGCGGACCGTGGGCTTCGAGGGGTGCGACCCGTCGCTCACCGCCGAGATGGGCGCCATGCGCTTCCCGCCCTCCTCCACCGCCCTCCAGCACTACATCGACCTGGTGGGTCTGGAGACCCGGCCGTTCCCCAACCCCCTCGCGGAGTCCACGCCCTCGACGGTCGTCGACCTCAAGGGCGAGTCGCACTACGCGACCACCGTCGACGACCTGCCGCAGGTCTACCGCGACGTCATGAACGCCTGGAACGCCTGTCTCGAAGAGGGCGCCGACTTCTCCGACATGAACCAGGCCATGCGTGAGCGCGATGTGCCGCGCATCCGCGAGATCTGGGCGAAGCTCGTCGAGAAGCTCGACAACCAGACCTTCTACGGCTTCCTCTGCGACTCGGACTCCTTCAGGTCCTTCCGGCACCGCGAGATCTTCGGCCAGGTCGGCTTCGGCACGGGCGGCTGGGACACCGACTTCCCGAACTCGATCCTCGAGATCCTGCGCGTCGTCTACACCGAGGCCGACGACCACCACCGGGGTATCGTCGGCGGCTCCCAGCAGCTGCCGCTGCGCCTGTGGGAGCGCGAGCCGCAGAAGATCGTGCACTGGGCCTACGGCACCTCGCTCGCGAAGCTGCACGACGGCGCCCCGCGCCCGGCCGTGACCCGGCTGCACCGCACCGCGGGCAACCGGATCACCGTCACCGACGCGAACGGCGACATCCGCACCTTCAAGGCGGCGATCTTCACCGCCCAGTCCTGGATGCTGCTCTCCAAGATCGCCTGCGACGACTCGCTCTTCCCGATCGACCACTGGACGGCGATGGAGCGGACCCACTACATGGAGAGCTCCAAGCTCTTCGTGCCCGTCGACCGGCCGTTCTGGCTGGACAAGGCCGTCGACGACAGGGGAAATCCGACCGGACGGGACGTCATGTCGATGACGCTCACCGACCGCATGACCCGCGGCACCTACCTCCTCGACGAGGGCCCGGACAAGCCCGCCGTCATCTGCCTCTCGTACACGTGGTGCGACGACAGCCTGAAGTGGCTGCCGCTGTCCGCGAACGAGCGGATGGAGGTCATGCTGAAGTCGCTCGGCGAGATCTACCCGAAGGTCGACATCAGGAAGCACATCATCGGCAACCCGGTGACCGTGTCCTGGGAGAACGAGCCCTACTTCATGGGCGCGTTCAAGGCCAACCTGCCCGGCCACTACCGCTACCAGCGCCGCCTGTTCACGCACTTCATGCAGGACGCACTGCCCGAGGACAAGCGGGGCATCTTCCTCGCCGGCGACGACATCTCCTGGACGGCCGGCTGGGCCGAGGGCGCAGTGCAGACCGCGCTGAACGCGGTCTGGGGCGTCATGCACCAGCTGGGCGGGGCGACCGACCCGACCAACCCCGGGCCCGGCGACGTCTACGACGAGATCGCGCCGGTGGAACTGCCCGAGGACTAGGTCCTGTCGTCAAATTCCCGTCGTCCGCCCGGAGGGCGGGCCCTGCGGCGTCAGGTGCGTGCTCTCGGCGTGCCGGGCACAGGCCCTCGTA
>NZ_JBEYFS010000086.1:0-44143 GCF_040634475.1 Streptomyces sp. NPDC007095 | reverse complement strand
GAGGAGTCCGGACCGCAGCAGGCACCGGCCTCGTCCTCGCAGGGCGGGGAGGGGGGAGGCGGCTCCCAGGGGCAGGGGCAGGGGCAGGGGCAGGGCGGCTCCGGGTTCGCGACCGAGAGCAACGGTCCGCCGGTCGCCGGTTCCGTCGAGGGCCCCCTGAGTGATTCGGGAGCGACCGGGGGCGAACCGACAGGCTTGTTCGACCGGCGTGGGTCGGGCAGGGACTACGAGGTTTCCTCCTTGGGCGGCAGCACGTTCGGAGACGACCGGGCAACGCTGTTGGGCGGGGACGAGGAGGGTCCGTCCGCTGGTGGCAGCGCGGTGGGGGGACCCCCGGTCTGGATGCGTGGCGGAGGGGACGAGGAGTTCGGCGACTCCGTAACGGAGAGGGACGGCGCGTCCCGGTTCGGGAGTGACGATCAGGTTTCCGTCATTCGTCAAGATGATCGTGGGGACGATGTTTCGTCCTTTGCGGACGGGGACCGTGTCAACAACGCCGGCACGGTTTCGGGTATGCCGGCCCGTGATGAGCACGTAACCTACGGCCCTGCCACAGCCCGGCCGCCGGCTGGCCGGTCCGGTACCGACGGGCTGTCCGGAGCCGGTGGGCGGCAGGGTTCGGGAAGTGGCACGGAGGGGAGGCCGCCCGTCCTACGGGGATTCGAGGCGCCTGATGCCTCTGAGTCGTCCGGGGTATCGCATACGGAGCAGCTTGGTCCGCGGCCTGCTGATGTGAGGGGTGAGGTCGAGACCCCGACGCCTGGTATTGAGCAGGCGCCGACACGGCCCGAGGGCCTGGAGTTGCCGCCGCAGCAGGACATTCGCGGCCAGCTCCGCAATGTCGAGTCGGGGCCGCCTGAGTCGTCGTCATTCGGCGAGCCCGGTCTGACACATTCGGCTGACTCGCCGGGTCCGATTCACCAGGGCGTTCCGGAGCGTCCGGCGGAGAGGGCGGGGCAGGTTCCTGAGCATGTTGCGGAGGCGCCGCCACGGCTCGACAGCGCCAACCTGGAACAGCCGCAGCAGCCCGCGGGACGAAACGTTCGCGACTGGCTCGATCAGGTCGAGTCGGGGCCGCCTGAGTCGACGCACCCGGCGGAGTCGCTGGGGCCGATTCACGGGGGCGTGCAGGAGCGTCCGGGGGACTCGCCGGGGCAGACCCCTGAGCATGGTGCGGAGCGTCCGGCGGAGTCATCGGGGCAGACGCCCGAGCCCGGCACCGCCGGGCCGATCCGGAAACTTCACGAGTCCGGCACGGACGTACAGACCCCTCAGCGGTCGGGCGAGTCGGTCGTGCGGCAGGGGCCCGAAGGCGCCCCGGAGGCAGCAGGTTCTCAGCGTTCCGTTCTGCCGGTTTCCGACAGGAACGGCATCCCAGGCCCACACGATGTCCGGACGACTGGCCGATCCGAGGAGATCGCCCAGGGTTCGCAGTACCGGGACGAGGCACCTCCCTCCGCCACGCCGGAGGAGTCGGCCACACCGCCGCTGGACCGGACCGGCTCCGAGGACTCCTCCCCGGTCACCCCGATCCCGGCCGCCCAGCCGGCGGGGGCGGGGGGGCATGCCCTCCCTGGAGGGGTGCGTGGCAGTGCCGAAGGGCAGTCGCCGACCGCCCCACGGGGGGCCGGAGAGACCCCTTCGGGTGCGCCGACCGCCCCGAGGCCGCTGGTGGCATCCGAGGGTGGGAACGTCCAGAGGCCTGGAGTGGTACGGGAAGGGGCAGGGCCCTCTGAAGAGGTGCTGTCCCCGAGGCCGGCCACCGAGAACGCTGCTCCCAAGCCGACGGCAGGCCGGTCGGCCGCGGACGCCGCCTCTTTGACGAGCCGCGACGGCGTACGGCCCGACGGTGCACGGCCCGACGGCGTACGGCCCGACGGCGTACGGCCCGACGGCGCCGGGCAGACCGCCACGGCCCAGTCGTCGGTTGCCGGGCCCGCCGCGGAGCGCTCGACGTCGACGGCGGGAGCGGAGCGCTCGACCGCGGGAGACGGAACAACCCCGCCGCCCCGGCCGCCCGGCCCGCGGCCGGAGGTGCGTCCGTCGGAGCCCGGGCACGAGCACCACACCGGTCCCGCGGAGCCGGAGACAGGTTCCACGGAGTCGGCCCCCCAGCACGGGCCGCCGCTTGCCCATGAGGACGCGCTTGTCCAGGAGGCGCGCTTCCAGGCGTGGAGTCGTGCCAAGGACGAGATCGTCCGCACCACAGAGGAGAGGTTCACCGACGAGGAACAGAAGGCCCAGCAGCAGGAGAAGGCCGACCAGGCCCTGAACGCGGCTCACGAGGCGTACCAGCTGGAGAACACGCACGGGGTGCCCGAGCCTCGACTGGACCGCCCGTCCTGGCGGCAGACGGTCGAGACCCGTTTCAATGAGCGGTGGCAGGCCGATCTGGAGGAACTGCAAGGCAGCCTGATCTCCAGGGAGCAGTTCGGCGAGAGGTTCAAGCGTCTGACCAAAGCGCTGCCGGACGACTTCGAGATCGCTGCGGCGGCCGACAGCGCGCGGATCACGGCCGAGCGGGCCTTCGACACCGCTATGGACCAACCGGACGGGTCGTCGGTCAGTCTTCCGAACACCGTGCGGGATCGGGCCCGGGCGGAGTTCGGCGAGGAGGCCGCGGCCGAGGTGTACAAGGCGGTCGAAGGCTCGCGGCCGGAAGACGGGCTGATGGATCTGGCCACCTGGGACGAGGTGCACCAGAGGGGCAATGAGCAGCTCGAGGAACTGAATCAGGGGCTGCGTACCCGGCTGGAGCTCGAGGCCGCAGCGGATGAGATTTTCAACCGGGCCGGTGCCCTGTCGGGCGTGGATCCGAAGTATCTGAGTGAAGTGCGGACCGAGTTCGCCCGGGATTTCGCGGCGACCACCCGGCAACTGCCGGACTCGAGCGGCCCCGAGACGCGCAGGCTCCCGCATGACGAGTGGACGCGGCAGCGCCACCAGCTCGAACCGGCGGTGGACCAGCTGATCGACCGCTGGCGTGGGCGGTTCGACGCCAAGGTCGTCGAAGACGGTCTGCGGTCGGAGACCGAGCGGAGTCTCACGTACTACAAGCCTTTCTGGCGCGACGTCTCGCGGCACGACGACCGGCTGTTCGACAGCGTGGACGACGCCGAGGTGCTGGCCCGGTACCACGAGGATCTGCTGGAGGCGGCGGAGGGGGAACAGGGTGCGGGCGCGCCTGGGCAGCGGTCGGCTCAGGAGTGGGCCGACCACGCGAACCGGCTGAATGGCGCGCAGGAGCGGATGAACGGCCAGCTGCGCGCCCGGTTCGAGAACGAGGCGGGTCTGCTGCGGCAGTTGCGGGAGGCGGAAGGCCGGTTGCGGGACCTGGACGCGAGTGGTGCGGCCGCGGATCGGGTCCTGGAGGACCTCCGTGGGGAGCTCACCCGTGGTTACCGGGAAAGGGTCGGCTGGCCGGACCGGGGCGTGTGGTCCGAGGAGCAGCTCTTCGAACGTGAGCTGCTGTTCCGCAGGGATGTTTTCGAGCCTGCCGTCCGTTCGCTGCCGGATCGTCTGCAGTTCGAGCGAGGGGCGGAGCAGGCGTTGCAGGAGGGGGCTGTCCGGCTCCATGACGTGACGTCCACCCTCAGCGAGACCGGTCACGTCACCAGGAAGCACGCGGTGAGTGATGAGACGTTCGACGAGCTGATGCAGGGCGCCCGTACCGAATTCGCGACGTCTTATCACGAGATCTACGGCCCGGAGCAGCAGCGTGACGTGCATGCCTGGCTGGACGCGGAGAAGAACGGGGACGACGCCTTCGGCAGCGCGCTGGCCCGCAGGGCGGCGGAGGCCGAGTACGAATCGCCGCAGGCGGTGCGGGCAAGGGTGGATGAGGCCGCGGCACCGGCCGCCTGGCGGGAGGGGTTGCTGCGGAGCTACCGCGAGCTCGCCGGCAAGGGGTGGGCACTGGAGGACCTCCAGAAGTCGGTCGGGCTGGATCCGGAGGGGCTGAGGTCGCCTCAGGCGCGCAGGGGTTATGAGCAGGGCCTGGAAACGCTGCGAGAGGAGTTCTCGGCGAGCTGGGACACGGCGCGGCAGCAGGGTCCCGATGACGCCGGCGCCGCCCGTCAGGAACTGGTTCAGGAGACCCGGGAGCGCTGGGAGGCCCTGGCGGAGGAAGCCAGGGCGAGCGAGGAAGCGTACCGGCAGTGGCAGGCGAACCCGGCCTGGACGCTGCGTTACCCGAAGCTGGACATCAGCCGTGACGAGTTCCGTGCGTCCTTCGCGGAGGAGGACGCGCCAGGACCCCAGCAGGCCAGGGAGCAGCTGCTGGTGGAGGAACCGGCGGGTCACCTGGGGGCCGAGCAGCTCACGACCCACGCGCCCGAAGAACCCGCCGCGGGCACCCGCACGGATACTCGTTCACCGGCCCGTTCGGCGGCCGACGCCGCGGCCGTCGAAGAGCTGGCCGCGATGCGCGACACCGTCGAGGCGCGTGACCAGGCAAACCAGTATTTCGACTCCCGTCGCGATGTCTTCCCGCACTTGCGGAACGGTGATGCGGCCCGGCACCTGGAGCCCCTCCGCAAGTGGTTCGCGGAGACCAGGTCCGGGTTCCCGCTCACGCACGGACAGCCTGAGCCGGACGAGCAGCTGGGCCGGGAGCTGGATGAGAAGCTACGGCAGGCGAACGACGAGCTGGCCGCGCTTCAGCACACCCGTAGCCTCTTCGACCAACACGTCGTCCGCGGCTCGTCGCTTCTGCAGTCGGTGGAATTCCGCAGGACGCCGCAGTTCTCCCAGCTCGTGGGGGACTTCCAGCAGGCCGTGATGGGCGAGGCGGGCCCCATCGGCGCCGAGTCGATCACGCAGGTCGAGCCGGACCCCGCCCTCATCGAGGAGTTCGAGCGCCGGTACGCCGAAGCTCGCAACGCCTTTTTCCATGACGCAGCATCGTTCGCCGACGCCCTCCGCACCGGTGGCGAAGGGCCGACCCCCGACCTGGTGGCCCCTCGTGTCACCTGGAACGGTCCGACGCGGGCGTGGTACGCGGGGCAGCTGGACGGACTTCGGCAGCAGTATGAAGCCGAGGCCGCCGCGGCGGCTTCCCTGCCGGACCAGGCGAATGCGCTGCACCAGTTGCAGGAGCAGGTCAGTGAGACGGCCAAGCACCTGCGGGCACGGGCCGAGTGGGCGGCTCACCTCAGCGACGAGCTCGAGCAGCACTCCGCGCTGAGGTGGTCCAAGAACGGTGCGTGGGACCACAACCTGTCCTCGTGGTACGACCGGGAGAAGGCGGCCGTTGCCGAACCGCTGCTCCGTCGGCTGGCCGACCGCGGGCCGGGCGTCCTGGAGGACGTCAGGGCGGAGCTCGACCGGCGCGTCGGCGCACTCACCAAGGTCGCCGAGTCCAGGCACATGATCTACCAGGACTTCCAGGGGCTCCTCGCCGACGCCCCCGAAGAGCAGATCCCGCTGTCCTCGCCGCACACGGTCGGCTGGGCCAACGAGCAGATCGACGCGGCGAGGCAGGCTTACGTCCAAGCACGTGAGGCCGCCGCGGCGGCGGACGGTGCGTTCGTTCCGGCTCCGTCCCACGTCCCGGCGGCTGATTGGCGGACCCGCACCTGGGAGACCGATCAGGAGCAGCTCCGGGCCACGTACGAGCAGCGGCTGGCCGAGGCAGCGGCGACGGAGGAGTTCCAACAGCAGCGTGCTGCGGAACGGCAGGCCTTCGACGGACTCTTCGACGAATGGGCCGTCGGCAGCCGTCATGGATTCGACGCCGCGCGGCTTGGCCAGATCCGGGATCGGGCCTGGGACAGCCAAGGCCGTTGGGCCGACGCCGACTCCGGTGTCGCCCAAAGCCCCTACCAGCGCGCGCACGCGGCCTTCGACGCGGAAGCCGTACGCCAGACCGCGCTGGACAGGGGGCAGGCCGAGTACAACGCGAGCTTTCAGGAATGGCTCAACTCGCGGCACGACCCGACGGACCTGGTGCGCGAAGAAGAGGCCCAGCACATCGAGGCAGTGTGGAAGCAGGTGGGCGCGCGCTTCGACGAGCAGCTGCTCGCGTCCGTCAACCGGATCTTCCCGGACAGGTCGGACATCCTCGGCGACCTGAACGCGAGGGTGGCGGAGGCCGAGAACCTGCTGCCGTCGATGGTCGGCGATTCGCTGTGGAACCAGTTCGCCCTGCGCCTGGGGTACGAACAGACGCAGTCGCGTCTGGAGTCGGATGTCAACCGGCTTGCGGACTCCTACCAGGACTCCATCGGCCGTGACGGCCGGGCGCTCCTCGCGGCTGTGGGGATCACCGACGAGAGCGGCCGGGGACTGCGCGACTCGATGTCCGAACCGGTCGGCGAGATCTCCGCCGCGGGCAGGCTCGCCGTGCTGCGCGAGGCACACAAGGCAATGGACGAGGCCTTCACCAAGGAGATCGGCCCGGCGGCCCGCAGGCTGTGGCGCCGGACGGGGGACGAGGAACACCCTCCGCGGGGCGATGTGTCGTCCCTGCTGGAGTCGTGGTACTCGCGCATGGCAGCGGGTCTGCCGGCGCAACTGGCTGTTCAGGCGGCCCGCGAGCAAGCGGTGCGAAACGCGCTGCGGGACACCGAGGCCACCGTGGACTCCTGGGCGGCCGAGCCGCCCGCCCTGAGCGAGGCGTTCCGGGAGCGGTTCGACATCCCGTCCGGCAACGTGCGCGCGCCCTTGCTGCGTGGCTTGCAGACCAGCATCGCCGCCCACCTCAATGCCGAGTTCGGCAGGATCTTCAGCGGCGATCGTCCGCTGACGGAGAAGTTGCGCGACTGGACGGCCGCGTACGACGACATCACCGCACCCGACCGGGTCCACGCGCTGCTTCTGCAGCAGCAGGCACGCGACGCCGCGCTGAGGTCGGCAGCCGCCGTCTTCGACGAGCAACTCGAGGCATGGCAGCAGGACAATCCGGACCACCAGCTCTCCGAGGCCGACGTCACGCGGGCGCGGTCGGACTGGGACGAGCGGACGGCGTCCGCCTTCGGCCTGGTCTTCGGCGGTGTCGGGTCGCCGAAGGACATGACGGGGCGCCTCTGGGCGTGGGACGCCCAGCAGTCCCGTGAGACGGACCTGTTGCCGGCGTACTTCGCCTTCGAAGCCGGTGTCGCGCAGGCGGTGCGGGGCGCGGCCGACTCCTACGACGCTCTCAGCGCCGGCCACCGCCTTGACGAGGATCTGCGGGATGAGTTCCGCGGCGATTTCATCGACTCGTATCAGCGCTGGTTCGCGCCGCAGCCGGTCTCGGGACTCTGGGCAGCCCGCGTGGCCGCGCAGGCCGATACGTTCACCACGACACGCCCCGAGAACGCCGACCGGGCCGGGGACGACGCCGCTGCCCTCCACACTCCGCAAGAGCCCTCCGAGACCGTCCAGGAACCGTCGTCGGCCGCCCCCGGGCCCGTGGCGGATTCGCTGGAGGACAGCGGCCGTCCGGCGGACGGCGCGATCCAGGACTCGCCGGCACCGCAGCCGCACCTCCCTGGGGAACTCCCCGTTGTGGAAGCCGACGAGGTGCTGTACCGGGCCCTTGCTCCGTATCTGCCGCAGACGACAGAGGCACCCGGCTCCGACGGTGCCCGGTCGGGGTGGATACCGGCCTCCGCGGTGGTGGATCACGCGCGGGCCTGGTGGTCGCAGATGGAGGTCGCGCCGGCGACGACTCCGGAGGCGCTGGCGGCGGCGGCGCAGCGGGTGGCCGACCGGTTGTCCCGCGGCGAGTCGCCGGTGCCGTACATGCTGGAGGACGCGACAGGGGGTCTCGCCGACCCGCTGCGCGGTGGGCTTGTTTTCGGTGTCGAGATCGAGTTCGAACTCCCCGCGGACCTCACTCACGAGCAGCGGAAGGACGCATTCGCCGCGATCATCAGCGATCTCCGCGCGGCCGGGCTGACTACGCAGACCGCGATAGGCGAATACCACGACGCGGCGGGGCGGGGATATACGGAGGCCAGGGACGGGTGGTTCCTGGAGAAGGACCCGTCGGTGCCCGCGGGCGCTGAGTTGATCAGCCCCCTTATGCGGGACACTCGCACGGGGTGGCAGGACGTACGGACCGCCCCGGGCATCCTGCGCAAGCACGGCGCGACGGTCACGCGCAGGACCGGCGGCCATGTCAACGTGAGTACTCGTCAGTTCGGTACCGATGTGCGTCGGTACGACGATCTGCGTCAGAGGTTCTCCGGGGGCCATGCCGAGCATTACCGGACGTCGAAGAACCCGCAGTTCGAGGCACACCGCGGTCAGAAACATGCCCGGCCGCTCCCTGAGCAGGCGCCCGGGGGATATCACGCGGTCTGGGACACCCCCAGTGGGAGGAACGAGGACGCGCTGAGCTTCAAGCGGGTCGAGGGCAAGGGCACCGATCATGTGGAGTACCGGGCGTTCGACGGGACTCTGGACGAGGGGAACATCCAGGCCAACATCAAGGAGGCGTTGGGCGAGGTATACGCAGCGCTGCGGTTGGCTGACGACCCGGATCGGCGGGCACCCGCCTACGCTGCGCCTGACAGCCACGCCGACGTGGTGCAGCCGGTGCTCCGTGCGGGGAACGGGCCGGGCGAGGTCACGGTGTTCGGGCCGGACGCGCCGGAGGTCACCCAGCGTTTCCGCGACAAGCTGGACACATACTTCTGGCGGGCTGAGGACCGTGAACAGCAGATGGCGAAGTTCGCGGTCACGTCCTGGTACGGCGGCCTGGGGACTCGCCAGTCCGATGACGCTGCTGCCGGCCTGCTGAATCCGGTCCGCGTTCCGGGCCTGGAGAAGCTGACTTCCCTGGGCAGTGTCTTCGTGAAACCTCTGCCCGGCGCCGCGGTGTTCCGGTCCGCCGAGGGCCTGTCGGACCGGGGGGAAGCCGCGACGGCGGACAGGCTGCGCGCCATGTTCGAGGGCGGCAACGCCTTCGTGGCGCTGGTCGCGTTCAACCGCCCGCCCTATGTGCCGAACGCCTTCGGTTTCGGGGGAAGCCAGCGGATGGGGGCCGCGGACTTCATCACCATGCTGCCCCACCTCGGCTGGTCGCCGGGGACTCCACTGGTGATCGCCCACCCTGTCGAGGACACTCCCGGATCTCTCGTCAAGTGGAGTTCCGAGGTGGCCACCGAACTGGGACAGCCGGTCTATGTCCCGGCCAGCGCCGATGAGTACGCCGACGTGGTGGAACTGCCCTCGGACCGGTTGGCCGGCATCCCGGGCCTTGAGGTGTTCGGCCCGGTCGGTGGCACGGTTGCCGACGACGGCGACACGGTCACACTGCCGCCGACCGCGGTGCTGAGGGTCCGGCCCGCGGGTGCCGTCGGTGCCCGGCCGGCCGAGGCGTGGCCGGCGGGTGCCGGGTTTGTGCGCTACCCCTGGGGAGAAACCCCGGCCGACGACACGCAGACCGACATCGCGCCGAACGGTGCGGCGCTGACCGCCGACAGCGATGCGACCACCCGGCTCCCGGTCGACCTCCAGCCGTCCGAGGACACCCAGCCCGCGCCGGACTTTGAGCGTTGGGCCAACGCCCCGGACGCCGACGACGACGCGATGTCGCTGTCTTCGGATGAGGGCCAACCCTCCGCCGCACCATCCACCGGGCGGCAAGGTATGGCCGGGCCCCCGCAGTTCGCGCTGCCGAACGCCGGCCCGGCCACGTCGGCCTTCCCTGCTGTCCATGAGCCGAGGTATCCGGGACTCTACGCCGGGCCCTCGCCGGTACACGACGAGTACGTGCGGCGGTCGGCGGACTATGGGCGTGCTGCCGCGAAGGTGCTGGCGGCCGATCCTCTGGTGTCCGAGTACGCGCGGGTGGCACTCGGACGAATGGTGGGCGACGTCCAGCGACGGTTTGCCGGCGACAAGCGTGCGGACGCCTTCGCGCCCCACCTGTGGGACCCCTTGTTGGACGAGAAGAACCCGGCTCCGTTCGACTCGTTGATGGCAGGGTTCGAGCAACTCGCCGCGGTGTACGCGCAGGAGCTGGAGGGGTGGCCGGCTCCGGTTGGTGTGCGGCCGAGGAATGCCGCGTGGGATGCCGCCATGGAGCGGCGTGGGTATCAGCCCTATGCGAAGCTGACGGAAAACGAAAAGCAGCTTGAGCAGGCGCGGCAGATCGAGTTGATGATCGGCGTCTACCAGCATCTGAAGGTCCCGCGCGAGGATGTGCTGGAATTCCGGGAAGCGCTGGCGGGATGGTATCTGCAGAATGAGAACGCGCTGCCGTGGGAGTGGTTCCTGGATGTCTCGCATCACGCCGGAGTGTGGGACAAGGAGGTGGAGCCCGATCCATGGCTGACGGATCTTTCCCGGGTGCACGGGTGGATCCATGGCGTACTCGACCCGATGGATCGGTTGCCTCATGGGTCGCTGAAGGACGATCGGGCGATATGGGGCGTGCTCGCGCAGTTGCCGCATGTCCCGGTATACGAGCGGATGACAGAGGCGTTGCTGAGCGGGGAGGTCACCGGTCAGGGCGATTGGGTCCACCCCCTTCGCGTCCTGGGTAAGGGGCTGAGCCACCAGGCCGATCCGGGCGCTGACGTGGATCTGTGGCGGAGGCGTCGGGAAGCATTGCGTGATCTGCTGGACCATAACCCCGGGGCTCTGCATGCGCTGAGAAATGTGAAGCCCGGGCACGCGATGGCGTTGACGTTGGCCTCCGGTCAGGACGCGACGTTCTTCGAACCGAATCTCACCCTGAATCGGCTTCGAGCGCTGATCCGTCTGGCGGGGCAGCGTGCGAAACCTGACGATCGGTCGTCGTGGCCGGCACTGATGCTGCGTGATCCCGCAATCGATGCGGTGGTTGAGCGGTCCGGAGCCGCGGCGGAGGTGAAAGCGGCGGTTGACGCTTTCGCCGACACGGTGGACGAGCGGATGCTGGCCGAGGTGCGCGGGCACATGTCGATGGGCGAGGAGGCGATGGAACTGCTGCTCGCCGAACCGGCGGGCGGCGGTTTCATGTACTACCCGCGGTTCTTCCCTGGCTCGTTGTTCGGAGGTCCGAAGCCCTATGCGGCCGAAGACAAGGAGTCCAGGTTCGCGCCGTTCGAACTGGGGACGTCGAACCGTGATGTCGCCATCGCGACACTGAAGGAGCGGGCGGAGAACCTGGACCTGAGCAAGTGGCATCCGGCGCTCGTGAAGGTCAAGAACCAGGTGTCGCTGTTCAAGAATTCGATTTTCTCTCGGACGCCCGAGGCGTTTTCAGTGCAGACGCCTTATCCGATGTGGGTGCGGAACATTCCACAGGAGGGCGGCCGTACACACGGTTACTCGTGGAGTGCGAAGCATGACCTGTGGTATTCGGAGATCACGGTCGCAGAGGTGGAACGGCCGTCGAAAACCCCGTGGGACAACGATATCCTGCTGCGAAACGTCTACTCGGAATCCGGCGTATTGGTCGGGCTGAACGGCTTCAACGCCCGGGACGCTGCCAGAAGGCGAATATCGACCGCGTACTTCCCGAATCTCCCCGGTTACGTGGTTGCCGACCGGCACATGAATACCGGGGGCCCGCTGCAGCCCTGGCCGCAGCCGATGACGCAAAAACGGGGCGCCGGACCTGTGTTTGTTGTCAAGGTCTCGCACGGCCTGGAGCACTCGATAAGCGGATTGGGACGGTTCGGTCCGAAGCGCGTGAGCGGTTCACAGGACGGCCGCTCCACCGCACGATGGATGGCGGCCGCGGGGATGTCCGCGGCCACTCCCTTGCTGATGTGGCCCTGTTTGGTCGGCAGCGAGGTTCCTGGCGTAGAGCCAGTGGCGCAGTTGTCGGCCAATGAGCATCCTCCGCAGCGACTCATCTACGCCGCGAACGTGCCCACGGGCGATCAGAACTTCAAGAGAATGGGCAAGGTGGGGAATCCCTACCTGCAGCCCGGTTGGGGGGCTCCCGAACCCCGGGTCGCGCCGTTCCTGTCGCGGCGCCACAACGGTTCGGGCGCGCAGGCCCGGGTGACCGATCCGTACTTCGCCGGTCAGTCGGCGCGCTATGGCACCGGTTTCGCGGAGTGGGCTTCGATCGCGGCGGATTACGAGGGGGCGCTGCGAGAGCTCTGGTCGAGCGATCCCGTGGCGCGTGAAACCCTGCAAGACTTCGTGTCGGCGCTGCTCGCAAAATACTCCCCGGCCCTCGACCGGAGTGGACTGGCGGGTCTGTCGTTGAATGAGCTGATGGTCGCCGCCGGTGGCGTGCTGTCGGCGGGCGGACACCTCAAGGATCAGACCAGGCTGGCTGCTGACGAGGCCGACAAGGCGCGACTCCTGGGTGAGCGCGGGATCAGGACAATCAGCGGCCGGGCGCAGAGTACGCAGGAGTTGTACCGGAAGTACGCGGAGCTGGATCTGGACAGCGCCAAGTTCCCGTTGTTCGTGAAGGGCGTGCTCGGCTGGGGCCTGTCCCGCTATCCGCTGTCCACGCTGCTGAGCGATCTCCACGCGTCCGGGATGAGTGCCAATCAGGCCGCGCTGACCGCGGCGCTGGCCGGAAGCGCGGTGCACCTGTACGGCTTGGTCGACACCGTGTTCGCCCCACGGGACGGACTGCCTGCCGGCCCTCTCGCGAACCGCTTGCGCCCGCCGCACTGGCAGTTGTACTCCAGGCTCCTGTCGTGGCCGGAGGCCGCCGGCGGTATCCGGGTGCCAGATGGTCTGAGGATGTCTGTGCGGGTGCTGTTGATCGCCGACGACCTCCCGCTCATCCCGGCGGGTTCGGAGGCCGTTTTCGGCGCGAGCACATGGGCGGCGAGGCACCAAGCGGTTCGTGACGCCTCGTGGATCGGCCAGGACTCCCCGCTGGACGGGCTGGATGCGGCCCACGTGAGCGCTTTGTTCGCGCTCAGTGACGATGCGAACGAACCGCTCTTCGGGGCGGGACTCGAAGATCTGCCCGGCGCCGAGCGCGAGCAGGAGCTGGAAGAGGTGGTGAAGGATCAGCTAGCCGCGGCGATGGGCGGCGCGCGCCTCCCGTCCCCGCTCCGGCAGTCGGAGATCATCGCGCTGGTCGAGGCGGCGGCAGCGGCACGCGAGCAGCAGGACAGGGCCCGGTTCGGCGAGATTCGCGACCAGTTGATCGCTCTCATCACCCCGCTGGCTCGGCGGCTTGCCGTCATGATCCCCGTAATTGCGGGGCTGGCGACGGAGGGGCTGGCGGCACTACCGCCGGTGAACCGCCCGATGTTCATCGCCTTCCCGGTCCCGGGCGACGAGGCGGTGCCGAGCCTGACGGCGTCGCAGCTGCGGCAGCGCCACCGAGTCTGGCCGGATCCGGAGGCGGCGCTGGCCGATCTCGAACCGGTCCCGCACGGGTGGCAACGGGGCGTGGTGATGGTGGAGAAGTCCTCCGCCCACGACATGACCCCGCTGGCGTACGACCCGAGCAAGAAGCAGATCCGGTACGCCACGCCGCCGGATCTCCTTTACCAGTCGCACGGGCTGATGAAGGACCGCGCCGGTAACCCGTACGCGGCGTTCCGGGCGGTCGAGGTGCCACTCGCCGACCCGCTGGCGGCGCTGAACGCGGTCAAGGCCGTCGCCAACGCGGCCCAGGTCCAGCCAAGGGCGCGACGGGGTACCAACGCGAGCACCCAGCGTCCGGCTGAGACCCGGCCGGCCGAGGACACCCGGCCCACGCCGGCCCATCCCGACTCCCTTGACCGCAACTCCTCAGACGTCCGGGGGCCGGCAGCCGGGGACCACAGCGGGGCGCCCAGCGCCGACCGGTCCACCGACCGGTCCACCGACCGGTCCACCGACCGGACCGGCGCGCCCGCGGCCGAGCAGACCACGTCGGAGCCGCAGCCGGACGAGGCCAGGGACGTCGCCGAGCCCGCGACCCCGATGGCCGGCAGGCTCCGGCTGCCGCCGTACGTGGAGTCGATGGAGAGTGCGGGACTCGGCGGTCTGTCAGGGCTCGACAACCTGGGGTGGGTCGCCGAGCGGGTAAGGAGGACGACCGCCGGCGGCGATCCGGGGCCGATCATCGCCGAGCTGAAGTCCCGCACCGGCGCCTTCCTGGGCGAAGGCGTTCCCTTCCAGGTCCTGGGCGGGGACCGCAGGTATTACGACGTGACGGTCTCCATCAGGCGCGCTGCCGACGAGCCTCGGCCGCTGATCGACCTGCTCGGCGACGAGAAGACCAAGGACAAGGACGTGGCGGGTCTGCACTCGCTGTCGTCGTCCACCTCCCGCTCGACGAAGTCGACGCACGGCTGGGCGCTCAAGGCGACCGGCCTCGTCCTGCTTCCGACGCCGAAGCCGGGCGTGCTCGCCGGCGCCACGGCCGAGATCAACTGGTCGTTCGGCCGGACGTCGAGGGAGACGGGCTCCCAGGAGACCGCGTCGTACAACCGTCTGCTGTCCAGCCTCGGCGGCTCGGTGGACGTACCGCGCAAGGTGACGGTGACCGTACGGACCCAGAAGTCGGGCGTCCCGGCGGCCACGGTCATCAGCGGGAACGCTTCGGCGAGGACCCGGGTCCCCATCAAGGAACTGGTCCCGGACGGTCCGAGGTCGTGGGACCGCGCGCTGGAGGGGCTGTTCGCGCGGGCCGCGCGCGCGGTGCAGTTCGCCGAGTCGCTGGACGTGCTGGCGGTGACCGAACCCGGTGGCCAGTTCGAGGGCGGCAAGGGTCTGTTCGACGTCATCCGCTCGGCGCTGCACCCCGCGGTCACCGCGCCTGGTGCCCCGGGCCGGTCGGCGGCGTTCAGGGACGGGACAGCAGCCCAGCTCACCGAGGACCTGCACGCCTACCTGAAGAAGTGGACGCCGTCCGGCGAGCTGCTGAGCAAGGACGGCAGCGTGCACGGTGCGTACCGGGCGCACGCCGAGATCCTCGCGATCACGCCGAGCCATCCCGTCGGCGACATGTTCTCCCGCCCCTCTCGGCAGTCGGACCGACAGCAGTCGACGACACGGACTCACGGCCTCGGCGGCCGCTTCGGGCTCGGCCCCGCCGTCGGTCTGATGACGATGCCGGGTGGTCCGCGGCTCCGGCTCGCCGTGTGGCCCACGGTGACGGCGGGATCCAACCGGCTGGTCTCCTCGTCTTCCTCCGTCACGACGGTGTCCGGTCGGCAGATCATAGGGCCGCGGATTGTCTACCGGGCCCGGGTGCGGGTGCACGTGGAGGGCACCGGCGCGCGTTCCAGGGCGATGCGGGCGGGGCGGGGCGGCGGGCCGACGTACACGGACGTGACCGCCTGGCTGAGTCTGCGCCCTGAGGAGGCGGTGTCGCTGGCGCTGAAGCTGCTCGACGGCATGCCGACGATCGCCCCTCTGCTGCGGCAACCGGGGTACGAGCGGACGCTGCCCTTCGGCCCGTCGAGCGCGAGTGTGGGGCCGGGGTACGAGCGGACGCTGCCCTTCGGCCCGTCGAGCGCGAGTGTGGGGATGTCCTCGGTGGACACCGCCCAGCTTCTCTCGGAGCTTGAGAAGCTCTTCGCGGACGACCCGCGCCTGGCCGGGTTCCTGCCCGGGTTCGGCGCTGCCAACAAGTCCGGTCTCTTCACCAGCCGTTCCGACCAGCAACGGCAGCGTCACAACTACCGGGTCCTGACTGACGCGCTCTCGCCCGACAACGTCTCGGAGCGCAAGGGCACGGGGTTCAGCACGGGCATCCCCGTGCGGCTGCACCGCAAGGGCAGGCTCGACAACGAGTACGTCCTCGTGCGGGTCAAGCTCCGTGAGGAGACGGAACCGGATTACCGGGGAGACATAGCCGACTGGAAGCAGCGACACACCGCCAAACTGGCGAAAAGCGGACAGAGTGGCCACAGTGTCGAGGACGGCTTCTCGGTTAACGGCACGCTGTCGGCCAAGCCCGTTCCGGGACATCTCTACCTGACACTCGCCGCCGCTCTCGGCTGGTCCAGCGGCAGGGCCGGCCAGGGCGGTCCGAACACCGAAGTCCGGAAGTCGACCACCGGGTCACCGGACTCGAGCGTGTTCGGCATGACGGTCGGGTTCGACGTGGAGATCACCTTCGTCGAGCGGGAAAGGAACTGGCGGCGGTACGCGCTGCCGGGCCGTCCCGGCCGGCAGACCCCGCCCACGACGACGGTGGCCCGCACCGGCGCCGCCGCCGACGCGGCGGACGACGTGCGCCCGTTCGACGTCGACCCGGTGAAGGTGCGGCTGACGACCCCGACCGCCCTCACCCTGTCCCCGTCCCAGCGGCATCTGCCGCACATCCCGGCGGAGACCCGGGACGTCCCGGTGCCCGAACTGACCGGCATCAACATGATGTACGACCGCCAGTGGGCGGCTCCGGCGCGTGAGAAGCGGGAACTGAGGCAGTGGCTCGCGCTGGAGATCGTGGGCCTTGAGGGGGAAATCCCCGAACTGGCCCAGCAGTTGCTGACCGAGGCCGCCGACGGCGACGACGTGTTCACTGTCCCGGGTCTGGAACCGGCGCTGTGGATCGAGGAGCGACTGGGATCCGACGCGCTTCCGGCGGGTCTGGAAGAGGGCACCAGGAGCGCCTGGCTCGTCGACGGGCTGCGCTTCGAGCGCCGGTGGGACACCGTGACCGGTTCGGTGGGTACCCGGTTCCATGTGCTCAGCCCTTCCGTGATGGAAGTGCTCGACGGACCGGCCACCGAACAGTGGCTCAGCGGCGGGCATCAGGCCGTCGGTGTCAAGAACGAGGCCAGGTTCGTGAGGACCTCGCTGATGGCCGCCGGTGCCGGGACTCCCTCCGAGTCGACGTGGATGCTCGGCGGCCTGGCCCCCAACTACGGATTCAACAAGTCCGCCCAGTCCTCGCTCATCTCCGCCGGTTTGATCGACCGGATCAGCTATACCGAGGCCGATCACCGCCTCGTGCTGCTCCAGGCCGACGTCGAGGTCCTCATGGCCGCCGAGGCGAAGGTTGGCTTCGACGCCGCGAAGCTGGAGACCGGTGGCCGGCTGCTGTCCCGGGCCGGCGCCGCGCTGGTGACCGAGGAGTACGCACGCGCCATCGGTCTCGGAGCGCAGGTCGACGAACGTCTGCGGGCCAAGGGGATCACTCCGCCGGTGCCCGTCGCCGAGGTCGCCGAGGTCGCCGAGGTCGCCGAGGTCGCCGAGGACCGGCCCGAGTCGGCTGCCGCCGCCTCCCCGGGGAGGCGGACGGCCGAAGGCCCGAGGGACCGAGGGTTCATTCCGTTGCCGACCATCGCCGAGGTCGCCGAGGACGGGCCCGAGCCGGCTGCCACCGTCTCCACGACGGAACCGGCGCCTGCCGCCGCCGAGCCCGGGACGTCGGCGTCTTTGGCTGAGTCCGGGACATCGCTGTCCCAGGCTGAGCCAGAGACGTCGCTGTCCCAGGCCCAGGCCGTGACGTCGAAGACCGCCCCCGATTCCGCGGCCGGGCTGCAACTGCCGGGCAACGGACCGCTGGGGCTGGGCGACATCGAGCACGCGCCCGACTTCCTGCGGCTGCTGCCGGCCCTGCGCAGTCGGCTGGCCGACAGAACCGGCACGGGCGCCGAGGAGTCGCTCCCCGACGACCTGCTGCCCGAGCGGTTGCTCGACGACAGGCGGCACAACACCGAACGCCTCGGGAATGTGCTCAACGGCGCCACGAGTCTGCTGGCAAGCCTGCTGGACGGCAGCGTGACGGTGGAGCTGTTCCGGCAGGACAAGGGCAGGCGCACGTTCTGGGCCGAGCTGGTGCTGAGCCGGGAGGAGGGCTCCTTCGACAGCCGTCCCCAGCAGGGCCGGGCGATCTCCTTCACGACGACGGCCGTGCTCGACGATCAGACCGCCACGTCGGAAGGCAGGGGCTCGGGGCTGGACGTCCCCCTGTTGCTGCTCGGCGCCGAGAGCGGTGTGGCGGGGGTGCCGGCGGCGGGGAGCGCCGCCCAGCATTCCTTCGGCGAAACCGTGCGCAACGCGCTCATGGCCAGCGTGACCCTGACCATCCCGGACAAGGCGGGGATGGTCAGGGTCAGGATTCCGGTGTCGGCACGGTTGGACCTGTACGACGGGCCACCGGAGAGCACCGCTCCGATCGCCACGGTGGAATTGGCGGCGCCGCCTGCCGCCGAGGACGGCTCCACGGTCGAGGACGACCGCTACCTGCTGTTCCGTCTTCCGGAGTCGGATCTGCGGGCGCTGGCCGGTCTGCGTCCGCCACGGGCGCTGCCCCCGCTCGGCGGGCGGTCCGCGCCGCTGGTTCCGCTGCCGCAGTGGCGCGTCGCAGGCGTGCAGCTGCCGTACGAGGCGCAGGCCTACCTGTTCCAGGGTGCTCCCCGGGTACGGGCAGGAATGGCCGCCTTGGCGCGGAAACTGGGGGCGTCCTCGAACTTCCACGCCATCGACAAGTCCGCGGCGTACACCGTACGGGAGGAGGTGTCCACGGAGTGGCTGCAATCGGCGCTGCCGGTGGGGTCCACCACCGGGATCGGGTTGCCGCCGACGTTCGTCAAACGGTTCTTCGGCACTGAGGACCTGGACGTCGCCCTGTACACGCGATTCACCCACGGTGAGGTGCTCGCAGCGGGTGAGACGGCGCTCTTCGAGTCGGTGTCGGGTGCCGAGCCGGGCACGATGGCGATGTCCGAGCAGGGGCAGGGCGGCACGTTCGGAGAGAGCGGGGGCGTCTCGGGGCAGGGGCTCCCCGTGCCGGCCTGGATGAACTACGCCCTCACCAACGTGCACGACTACGAGCCAGGGCTGGTCCGCACATCCGCTCACGCGGTCAGCGGGGCCTCGCAGCGGACCGCCGGAAACGCGACCGCACTGGCCTTCGAGGGGCCGTCCGCGCTGGTGCAGTTCACGGTCGATCTGCGGCTGGTCGCCAAGCGCCGGGACAACGTCGGGCACGCGCTGGGGTTCAAGGACACCCAAGCCGAACTGGACGTGCCGATCGCGCACCCCGTCCCGATCCGGCTCACCCGGGCCTCGGCGGAGCTGATGCTGGCCGCGGGCGCCATCACGGACCCCGACCACCACGTGCTGCGCTCGCAGATCAGGGTGGAGAAGGTCCTTGACGGTGAAGGGCGGCCCTCGGGGCTGACGTCGTTCACGCCCGAGGAGGGATACCGCAACGCCGCGTACCGGGATGTGGCGACGTACCGGGAGTACACGCAGTGGGGGAAGGACGCCGACGGTAAGCCGGTCCCTGCGCAACGCCTTCTGCCGCTGGCGCCGGACGCGAAGCTGCAGGTCTGGGGCTCGCACGGCGACACCGGTGGGCGATTCAAGGGAGTTACGCAGGACGGGAGGACCCTTTCCTTCGACGCGGACGGGCTGGGGGCGATCCTCAAGGCCGAGCTGGCGGCGGACACCACGGACATCCTGCTGGCACCGTGCGTGAGCGGTTGGGACCCCGAGACGCTGAAGGAGACGGCGAAACGGATCCGCGAGCGGACCAACATCGGGGTGCACATCTCCGATGGCGGCGATGTGACGGTCAGTCCGCCGGAGGGCGACGATCCGGGCCGAATCCACACCCACCCGAAGCCCGACGGCAGCCCCGCGGACTTCATGTCCGACATCCCCGCAGGCCGCCCCCCCGTCCTCCTGACGCCGGTGGCCTCGGCGCGCCGGCCCGCCTACCCGCCGTCCCGGTACCGCAATGCCACCGGCCCGCAGGCCCAGCACCACCCGTCGGTGGTGGTGGCCGAGGGCGGCCCGCGGCGGTTCCCGTTCGGCGAGGCCTACGTCGTCGAGTTCGGCGGCGACGGCAGGACCGTAGGTCTCCCGTTGAGCAGCGCCGCCGCCGACGCCTTCTCCTCCGCCCTGGCCACGCTGCCGCCGGACGCGGCGGTGGTCGTCACGGGCGCCGACCTGACGGGCGAACCGTCGCAGGATCCGCTGGTGTCGCCGATCGCGGGCCAGGACCTGTCCAACCGCTCGAACCGGTGGATCTGGGCCACCAGGAACGGACAGGACCCGACCGGGGCCGACGAATGGGTGGGGTTCCGTCCGGAGCCGACGAGCGAGCAACTCGCCCACGAGGCGGAGACACTGACGGGTGATCAGGGTCACCCAGCCGATGTGCTGGGCTGGAGGCGGGTGATCGGCCTGGTCTACGGGCCGCGGCTGGAGAGCGAAGCCCAGGCGTTCGAAACGATGCTGCGCGCCATGTGGGTGTGGGAACGGGAGGGACGGGCCGACGAGAACCACCGGCCGCTCACCTGGGAGGCCCTGCGAGCGGACATCTCGGAGTTCTACAAGGCTTATTCCCAGCCCCAGCCGGAACTGGCAAAGGCGCTGCCGGCCGTGCTGCAGCAGGTCGCGAACCTGTTCCAGATCGAACTTGAGCTGCCCTGGGACGCATTGGTCCCCGAATACCATGTCGACCCCAGCCGCTTGGCCGTGCGCCCGGCGGAGCAGGCCGAGGGGGCCGAGGAGGCGGAACTGCCCGCCTCGGCCGATGAGGCGCTCGAAAAGCCCGCCGCCCTGCTCACACGGGAGCCGTCCCCGTTCCCCGATCCGGGGAACACCTCCGTGGCGTCGTCCGGGGGGACGGACGTCTACACGCCGCGTTTCCCCTCCCTCTACGACGATGTCGCATGGGAGACGAGGACCGCCGGCCATGAGCGTGCTGTGGCCAGGGCCCAGGAGACGAATGACCTTGCCCGCCTGCGGGCCCAGGAGGGCGTCCGGGAGCTGTACCAGAGCCTGTCGTCACATGACCGAAACCCTCGCCGTTTCTTCTTCTCGCCGGAGGACCCTGACAACTTCGACTGGTTCGGGGAAATGGAGCGTTTGCTGGACGAGAGGGGGAAGCCGCCGCTCCACGACCTGATGAAGGCGTTCGCGCAGGCCGCAGCGCACTACATGGAGGAGGAGGGACTGCCGGAGAGCGCTTCGCCGGCGGCCGGCACCACCGATGACGCGCAGCTGCGGGCGCTGGGATACCGGGTCGTCGGGGACGGCCAGGAAGCCGAGGACCTGTTCCGCGTCTACCAGGACATCGGCCTCGATCCGCTGCTCTTCCGAGAGGCAGTGGTGTCCTGGCTGGTGGGCCGGGAGGACGGCCCGTCCCTGGTGGTCGTGATGAGGGCGGCGCAGCACGTCGGACGCGGCCCGACGGAACCCGACTTCCTGAACATCGCGACGTCCCGATTCGACGCCTCCCGGTTCTACCCATGGATCGATGCGGCCTTCGACTCCCTCAGGCAGCGCGCCGTACCGGACTCCGATCTGCGCCAGCCGCACGAGGAGCTGTACCGGGCATCCATGGACTGGCTCAACGAGGACCTCACCGGAGTGAGCGACCCGGCGGGCTCCATCGAGTCCTTGGCGGTCCATGGCGCGGGCACAGGCCAGACGGCCGAGGATGCGACTCCTTCGGTGGTGGCCGAGTGGCGGCAGCGCCGAGCGGCCGTGCGTGACTGGCACCTGCGCTACGAGGCACCCAGGCTGCTGGCGCGGAACATGCGCCCCGGTCATTGGGCGGCGCTCTACCTGGCCGGTGGCCCTGACGGCAGGCTGCTGAGCGCCTGGCCGGACGGACGGGCACTGCGCCAGGTGGTCCGGCAGATGCTCGATGACGCGTTCCAACCGGACGGCCGGCCCGACGCGCTGCCCCTGCTACTGCAGCGGGACGAGCGGTTCCGGCAGTTGGTGAAGGAGACGGGGGACGACCTCGGGCGGGCCACTTCCGAAGCACGGGAAGCCATCGAGCACCGTGCCATGGAGCTTGTCGACCAGATGGGCGACGAGCTGACGGGGCATGCGCACATGCTCGAAGAGGCCGCGCACCTGCTTCCGCCGATGACCGGTCAGCGTGCGATGTGGTCGTCGTGGGCGCCCGGATCGCTGCAGAGCCGGCGCACCTACCTGAGCAGGGGCGAGGTGCATGTATCCGCCCGGCACCGGGCGACGGCCGGCACGGAGGCGGCCTTCCGTGAACTCGTGAACTCGGCCGAGAGGCACGGAGATACGCATCCGGAGCTGTTCGAGGTCGTGGAGCCGGAGCGGGAGCCGGCCACGACGGCCCGCGACATCTCCCTCGCCGCCATGCGCCCACAGGACCGCAGGCTCGTCTACCCGGCGGCGGCCGACTTCCGGGTGATCAACGAGGAGGTGCGTTACCACCCGGCGCTGGGTGGTGACTACGCGCATGTCACGTTGGTGGAGATACCGGCACCCATCCCGGAAAAGGTCTGGGACCGGCCGATCGTCACCCTTCCGCTCCTCACCGACAGTGGTCGGGCTTTCGGCCTGACCAGCGAGAGCGTCCTCGAGATGGCTGACGATCGCCTTTTCCACTGGGACCGCGTCAGTCACTACCGGAACTTCGACGCTTCGGCGGACAAGGCAGTGGGCCCGTCCAGGCCCGTGGAGTGGAGGCAGGGCCGGCAAGGGGCGAGTCAGGACGCTGCCGGTCACCCCTCGGCCGCCTACTGGAACTCGCACGGCGAGCCTCAGAAGTACTCCGTTCCTTCGCCTTACGGGGTCAAGGCCGCGCTCGGCCTCGAGGTCGGCCGCTACCAGCGTGAGCTGTTCCGCCGGATGGGCGTGCCCGAACAACTGCCGCTGGCGCTGATGACGTGCTCCCCGGCGAAGGAGAAGCTCGCCCAGACGACAGCCGATCAGCACGGCGGGCGCCCGCTCTACGGCGCAACGGACGTGGTCACATGGCAGCTGCGTGTCGGCTCCCCATCGGTCAATGTCATGATCAACCGCAAGCCGACCGAACAGGACAAGACCTTCCTCGCCTTCAGGGCCCGGGACCCACAGCAGATCCGTGCGGACGAGGTGAGCGCCGCCGCTCACTTCAGCGGACAGGCGGCGCGCTACGGCCGCCTCACCACCCTGCCCGACTGGCTGCCGGCCACTGTGCGCTACGACCGGGCGTTCGGCGAAGCGGTCAGCCGGTCCGCCGGGCCGCTCGCCGCGGCCCGCCAGGTCCTCCAGGCTCTGCGCGCCGGCAAGCAGGACGCGGAGTTCTTCCGGGGCAACAGCCTGGTCGGGCCCGAAGAGGCTATGCAGCGGCTGCTGGACCAGAACGGCACCGCCGACCTGCGCGAGGTGATGACCGCGATCGACGAAGCGGCCACCGGCGGGCGGATGTCGCCGTACATACTCCCCGGCGACATGGACATCGACCATTCGGACGGATTCGTCGAGGCGGAGGGCGGGTTCAGAACCCTCTCCACCGAACTCACTGATCCGATGGACTTGTTCGCTGCGTTCCGCGATCTGGACCTGACCGATGAGAGTGACCACTCCTTCCTGCTGGCCGTCATCGGGTGGCAGCTCACCCTGCCCGACGGCGGCTACTCGCTCGCCGACATCCTGCGGGCGTACGGCTCCGACCGCCCAGAGATCAGGGCCGCCCTGACCAGCGCGGTCGACCTGTACGGCTGGGCTGACGCGATCGTGCGCGGTGATGTCCTCGGTGGTGACATCAGTGAGGACCTCGTCGCGCGCCTGGAGCCCCCGCACCACCGGGTATACCGAGATGTCCACCGCTGGCTCGACGCGTGGGCGACGGACGAATTCCCCGTACCGCAGGGACCGCGGTCGGCCCCCGGACACCTTGCCGTGCTCTCGCTGCTCAGCGGTCCCGGCGCCGAGCTGATCCAGGAGCGGTTCGCCGCCGACGGCCCTGTCGCCTCGGCCCGGAGCAGGGCATTGCTGAGTGAGGCGGTGCGCGACGCCGTGTCCCGGGCCTTCGACTCACAGTCCCACGCATACCCGAGGCCGTTCCTGCGGGACGAGCGGTTCCAGGAACTGGTCGACGACGCCCTGGACGGCGAAACGCCGCAGGAGTGGCAGGCCGGCATCAGGGAAGGGCTCCTCAAGCGTGCCGAGCAGCTGACCGACACCCTGCGCAGGGAGCTCCCCGAACATCTGGGGATGAAGGCGGAAGCGCTGGCTGTGTTGCCCTCCGCCGACAAGCGGGCGGCCTGGACGTTCTGGGCGCCGGGCGACCTCGCCGACGGCCTACGGGGCACTCTGGACGCTCTCATGGTGCCCAAGGACCAGCGGGCCGACCTGGATGGGGACACCGTGATGGAGTCCCTTGTGAACATGGCCTTCGAGTCGCGGCCCGGACACCACCGGGTGCTCGTAGAGGTGGAGAACACCTCCGGCCGCGAGGTGCCGGGTGAGCAGGTGACGTACGCGGCCGACACGGTGGCCTTTGTCAGGCAGCGGGTCCTGGCCCATGACGAAGATGACCAGCCCTTCGAGTACCTGCTGGTGTCGGAGGCCGATCGGGGCAGTGGGACATCCGGTAGTCAGTCGCCCGCGGGGTCCGAGTCGCAGGACTACGACGAACTGAGCGACGCCGGCGCTCAGTCGCCTGCCTCGATGGGCTCCCTGGAACGCGAGTTGCCGGCGGCGCTCGAGCAGCAGGAGGACGAGGACTCGGAGTCCCGGGCATCGAGCCCCGCGATGGACGGCGAGGCGGAGCCGGCGTCGCTGATGTTCATGGGCTCCCTCCAGGACGGCGACCCGCCCCGCTACCAGGCATCTTCTTCGTCCGCGGGTGCGATCAGCCGGGGCCGCCGGATGAGCGTGGCGCTTGCCGGAGTCTTTGCCTCCGGCAACTCCCGTCAGCTCCTCGAGTTGGCACAGGCCTCACAGAACAGGCGGCATGAGGCGATCGAGGAACTGTTCCGCGCGTCCGCCGCGCGGGTGCGCTACGAGGGGGACCCGGGCTCTTATGCGGAGGTGATCAGCGGGAACGGTTGGCCGCAGGCCGCCGGGGAATACGAGAGTGCCGCGGCCTCTGTCTTCGCTGTGCAGCCGAACGTGGCAGAGGCGACGAACCGGGCCTTCGAAGCGTTCAGGGCCTGGGAGGCAGCCCAGTCCGCTCCCGCACCGGAGCGAGGACAACGTTTCGCCGACAAGATGCTGGGTCGTGCCGTGACCGGCCAGAACGTCGACGCCATGCTCCAGCGGCAACCGGACCTCAGCGAACGGATGGTGTACCGGCTGACCCGGCTGGAGGGCTACGGGGACTCCGCGTTCGAGTTCGACTCGGGCTGGTCGCCGCTGCTGACCCGCTTGGGCTATCTCTGGAGACGAGACCACCAACTCGATCTCCCCACCAGGTTGATGGAGGTCTATCGGCGGCTCGTGCTGGACGGGAAGCTGCCGGAGAGTGACGTGCCGTTGTTCCTCAAGGCGTTGATGGCGGGGATGGTGCATCTGCTTCCTGAGGGTGCGGGCCTGGCGCGGTTGTCGATGTTCGAGATCCTGTGGTCCGCCCGGCTGGCGGGGCTCGGTGACGCGGCTCTGGACCGGAGCCTGAAGCAGGCTCTGGTCCAGGGCGCGCCCGGAATGTACGAGTGGGTGGACAGGGAGCTCGAGCCCTGGGCCGGTTCCGAGAGTTCGGCTGGACAGCGGGCGCTCACGCCACCCCATCTGGCACTGCGCTACGACATGACCTTCCCGACGCCGCCCCAGCTCACCCCGGAGCAGGAGCGGGCGGGGCACGACGTGGGCCTGGATTCTCGGCACGTTCACGCCCTGGCGCATCCGCGAGGGGTGTGGGACGAGGAGGCCGGGACCAGGTCGCTCGTCGACGCAATGCGGGAGAGGGCCTTGCGCTTGCTTCCGCCCGTGAACCGAACGGTGTATTGGGCCTCCGTGTCCCGCGGTGGGGGTTTCCCGCCCTTCATCGAGGAGGTCCCGGGCGAAGTCTTCTTCTCCAAGGAGGACGCTGTCCGAGAGCTCGGGGCGGACCCGGACCAGGACATCGTGCTGCACCAGGTACCCCTCTCGACCGCTCGGGATGTCACCCTGCTGGCCGACCGCAGCACTCCTGCGGCCCATTACCTGCCGAACACGGAGGTCGAGAACCGCCACGACAGCTTCGAGACGATGGGGCGCGGCTCCAGTCTGGTGCGTCTGCAGGTCGTCTCAGCCGTCGAGCGCAGCCCGATGCGCACCTGGCGCGCGGCGTGGCACGCGGAACAGGTGGTGCGGCGGGACATCGTCACGCGAGACGGTGTCCGGCGGATAGGCGAGACGTACTACACCGCTGCCGACCAGGAGTTGCGGGCGCCGTTCCTGAGGGACCTGGAGGATGTCGACGAGTTTGAGGTCTGGGCTCCCGACAAGCAGGGGCGGTTGGGCACTGCGACTTATGGTCTGCCGGGCGCGGAAGCGACCTACTTCCACGTGTTCCAGCACGGCAGCGACTTCTTCGGGCCCGGTGGTGATCGGGCCCTCGTGAGGCCGCGCGCCGAACAGGCGATGCGGCGCCTCAAGGGGTTGGGTGCCACTCACCTGTTCCTCCAGTACTGCGGCGACGAAAGCGGGCGCCCGATACGCGAACTGGCCGAGCTCGCCGAGGATCTGGAAATGGAGATCATCGGGTACTCCGGCCCGAGCGCGCTGGCAAGGTCGGGCCCTGGCCGCGCCAAGCTGCACCTCCTTCTCGACCGTAACAACAACCCGTCCCATCTGTGGCTTTACCACGACGAAGGTGACGTGGAGGGGTACCCCAGGGAGCGGCCGAGCTTCGGGGCGCGAGGGGCAGACCGGGAGTTCGGACAGCTCACCGACTGGGAGCTCGCGGAGCCGAGGGGACTGGAGTATCCGGACGCCACCCTGGTCAACGCCGGCGGCTCCGCCTTCGGCGGCGCCCGTCGGGCCGAGGAACGGGCAGCGGCGGAACGGGCAGCGGCGGAACGGGCACAGGACGAGCGGCGTCATGCGTTCGAAGAGCTGTCGAACTCGAACGCGAGCCACCACGCGGGGGTGGTCGGGGACAGCGGTTGGGCGGTCGCCGCGCGTGCATACGAGGGTGCGGTGGCCTCTGCCTTCGCTGTGCGGGGGCGCGTGAGCGATGCGGCGGGCCGGGTCTTCGAAGCCTTCCGTGTCTGGGAGGAGGCCCAGTTCCAGGCCGCCGCGGAGCCGGTACACCGAGGTATCGTCGGTCGGCTGCGGGGTGGTGGTTCGACCGATAAAAACGTGGTCGCCAGGCTCCAGAACGAGTCGGACCTCCGGCAACGGCTGGTGTACTGGCTCACCCGGCTGGAGGGCTACGGGGAGTCCGCGCCCGAGTTCGACGCGAGCTGGTCGCCGCGGTTGGCCGAGCTCGGCTATCTGCGACACGGCGCCCAACTCGACCTCGTCACCAGGCTGATGACGGTCTACCGGCGACTCGGGGAAGCCGGCAAGCTGCCCATGTTCGACACGCCGCTGTTCCTCCAGGCGTTGATGGCGGGCATGGTGCACATCCTGCCTGAAGGCCATGGTCTGGCGCGGTTGTCGATGTTCGAGATCCTGTGGTCCGCCCGGCTGGCGGGGCTCGGCAGCGCGAGCCTGAAGAAGGCGCTGTCCCAGGGCGCGCCCGGAATGTACGAGTGGGTCGACAGGGAGCTCGAGCCCTGGGCGGGGTCCGGTATCGGCGACTCGCAGGTACAGCAGTCGCTCATGCCGCCCCATCTGGCACTGCGCTACGACGCCGCCTTCGCGCCGTTCGGCCTCACCCCGGAGCGGGAGCAGGCGGGGCTTCAGCGGGGTCTGGAGCCGCGGCACCTCGACGCCTTGGGACGCCTCGGGCGCCACAGGTTGCCCGCCGCCGAGGGCGCAGTGCGTGAGGTGGCGAAGAGGGCCTTCACGCTGGCCCCGCCGGTGAACCGGACCATATATTTCATGGACGTCCGGTATCCAGGGGACGATATCAACCGTGAGATCGGCGGCTGGAGCCCGGAGAAGGTCTACTTCTCCGTGTCGGACGCCTACCGCGATCTGAGGGCCAACCACCGTCACCTCCGCAGTCTGCGACGTGGCGCGGCGGTCGTGCTGGTCGAGGTGAATGCGTCGACCGCTCGTGATGTCACCGAGCTGGTCTCCGACGAGACTCCTTCGGCCCGCTACCTGCCCGGTACGCGGTTCAAGGGCGGCAGCCACAAGTTCGTCCGTATGGACGGCATAGACGTGGTGTTCGCCTCAGCCGTCGAGCACACGCCGATGCCCAGGTGGCGCGGGGAGTGGAACCCGGTCCAGGTGGTGCGGCGGGACGTCGTCACGCGAGACGGTGGCCGGCGGATGGGCGAGACGCACTACAACACCGCGGACCTGGACTTGCGGGAACCGCTCCTGTCGGATCTGGCGGATATTGACTCGATCCAGGTGTGGGCTCGTGACCAGGCGGGACGTTTGGGCGCGGCGACGTGGGAGCTGCCGTTCCCGGAAGATGAGACTTTCCACGAGTTCGGGCACGGCCGTGTCTACGCCGGGCCGGGCGGTCTGAGCCTCTTGAGGTCGGACGCGCAAAAGGCGGTACGGCGCGTCCAGGCGATGGGGCTCAGTCACCTGTTCCTCCAGTACTGCGGTGACGAAAGCAACCGCCCGGTGCTCGAACTGTCCGACGTCGCCAGGGAATCGGGGGACACGACGATCGTCGCGTACTCCGGTCCGGGCTCGCTCGCCCCGGCTGCCGCGGCCCATGCCCGTGCCCAGCTGAACGCCCTTCTCGACGGTAACGGCGCCCCCACGCACCTGTGGATCTACCGCCCCGACGGCGAGGTGGAGGCGTACCCGAGCAGGCCGCCGGGCACGGGGCGGAAGCAAACGCTGCAGGAGGGACAGCTTTCCCGCTGGGAGCCCGCGGAGTTGCCGGGAGCGGAGTACGTCAACCGGCGTGTGGCCGCTGCCGCCTTCACCATCGAGCAAGAAGCGCGGTTGGCTGCGATCAGCGTGAGGCGTGGCCAGGACGCGCGCGAGGAGTACGAACAGCTGCTCCGGCACCCGGAGAATTGGGGCGCGGACTTCTTCGTGGGTGACCAGCGGACGCGGGCCGTGGTGGACGAGCAGACGTTGCGCGAGCCGGCGGAAGATCAGTTGCAGGACGAGCTGGTGGACCAGCAGTTGCTTGACGCGGGCATAGAGCCGGTGGAGGAAGGGCCGTCGCTGACGATTTTCCCGCCCGAGGTGTATGGCCATACGAGGTGGGGTGCCGCGGCGCGTCGGTATGATCGCGCGTTTGCGCAGGCCGTCGGTGGCACCGAGGACATCGAAGGCGTGGAGGCTGTCTTCGACGCGGTCCGGGACGGCTACGACGAGCTGCATGACCTGCTTGTGCCGCGGGTGGATCCGGACTCCGCGGGGGAGCTGCGCCATCTGCGGGGAGCGCTGAATGATACGGAGAGCCTGGCGGAACTGGTCGGCGCGTTCCGGCGGGTGGCCGTGGACTACCGTGAGGACCTCACCCGGCTGTTCAACATCGTCTCGCCGGCCGGGCGTGGGCCGGTCGACGATGCCTGGCGCGAGGCCATGGCCGAGCGGGGTCTGCGGGCGGGGTCGGCGCCCTCGGATCATCTTGATGATCTTGACTGGCTGTTCGTGGTGCACCGGGAGCTTGGGTTCGACGAGCCGCAGCGGCTGTTGTTCCGGGACGGGGTACTGGCCTACGTGCTTGGGGCGGGGCGTCCCGCGTTCGACGTTCTGGAGGCTGCGCACCGGGCGGGGCTGAGCGACGAACATGTGGGGCCGGTGGTCGAGGGGCGGGGAGAGGGGGTCGACCTTTACCAGCTGCTGGCCGACGTGGTTGACGGCCATTCCGAGGACATCGACGCGGACTTGTGGGGCGACCTGGAGCCTCCGGACGTGGTGTTGTACCGCGAGTTGGGTGGTCGCTACGTGATGGCCGACGACGCCCAGCAGGCGGCCCGTGACCTGGGGTTGCCACCGCATAACGCGTCCGCTTTGGTCCGCCTCGACGAGCCGCTCGAGGTCGCGGACGATGACCGGGCCGCTTTGGACGGTCTCATCCGGGGTCTGTCGTCGGAGGGTCTGCAGATGCTGTCCCCGGCCGGCGGGGAGGCGTGGCTGGCTTCCTGGTTGCCCCGCGATCTGGTTTTCGAGGTCGGCCTGGTGGCCCCTGTAGGTGCCGATCTCGTGAACCTGCGGGTATCGCGGGCCGACGCCGCCCGGACGCCCTACAACGAGCCGTCGGACGAGTGGGCCTTGGTGTTCTTCCGGGTTCTGGAGTCCACTGCGCCTGAGGTCACGGCGCTGCTTCCGGCGGGCACGGTACGGACGCTCAGGTATCCCCGGGGGGTGCCGGCCGAGATCCTCGACGTCCGGCGGGAGCGGCGTACGGGAAGCACTGTGGTGACGCTGAGGGAGGTGCATCCCCAGCCTGAGGTCGTCGACGACGAGTCCGGGGCGAGCTCGGTGTCGGACGAGTCCGGGGCGAGCTCGGTGTCGGACGACGACGTGGTGGAGGAGGCGCCGCCGGGAGACGGTCCGCTGCCGCAGACACCGGTGCGCTATCCCGAGCTGTACGACGATCCGCGGTGGAAGGCTGCGGTCGCAACGTACCTTCGCGCGTGGCGGCTGAAGGCCGGCGGTTCCGATCCGGCGGTGATCGACGTCTTCAAGAGGAGCCTCGCCGAGCTGCGTCGCAGGGTGGGCGCGGAGCCGCCGGCGCCGGAGCAGGACCTGCTGACGGGGCTGGGGGCTTTGCTGGAGGCCTTCACGGATCTGCTCGCGGATCACAGCCAGATGTTCGGCGACCTGTACCGGCACCGCGACGGACGCGATGCCGAATGGCTTCGCGTCATGGGTGTGGAGCGCGGCTTGGATGCGGCAGAGTACGCTTCGAGCTATCTGGAGCAGCTGTTCCTGGTACACCGGGAGCTCGGATTCGACGAGGCCGACCGGTTGTTGTTCCGCAGGGGGCTGCTGTCCCGCTACATCGGCATCGACCGTCCGTTTGATTTTCTGCGGGTCTCACACTGGGCGGGGCTGGGTGACGAGCGCGAGCGGGCTGTGCTCGCCAGTGAGGGTGTCGAGCTGTACCGGCTGCTGGACGAGATGCTCCCCTCGCCCCGGAACATCGACTCGGTGCTCGACGAGGATCTGGCGCTGCCGCACCTGGCGGTGTACCGCGAGCTGGCCGGTGACGAGTGGGTGGAACAAACCAGCCGGGCCGCCCGGGAGATGGGCCTCGAGCCGGAGTACGGCGCCGCCCTGCATGGCGCGGCCATGCGGGCTCTTGGCCGGATGGACCCGGACGTCGGCCATGACAGCGAGCTGCTGGAGACTCTCGAACGGGGGCTGGCGGGCGAGGCGCTGGAGATGCTGCCGCCGGTCAACGAGCCGGTGTGGTGGACAGAGTGGCTGTCGGCGTCCGACGAGTTCGAGAGCGGCACGGAGATCGCCCACGAGGACGTCATTGTCGCGCGTCCCACCATGAGCGACGCCGGCAGGGATGCCGATGCTGTACTGGAGGGGCAGAGGCGGACGTTCCACGGCGTCGCGGTGTCCGCCGCGCGTGAGGTCACCGCACTGGGTATGGACGGTGGGCGGCGGCTGTTCATGTACCCGCCTGGCGCCAGGCACGAGACCCAGAGCTACTCGCGGCGTCCAACCGGCGACGCGCGTTTGATGTTGGGAGAGTTGGCACCGCGGCCGGTGTCCGTCCTGAGCCGGGAGGACAGCCTTCCTCGGTTGCGCGAGATCTGGGACGCGGATGACGAGCTGACCGGCTTCGCGTACTTCCCGGACGCCCACTGGGCGGTCCGTGAGCCGTTGTACCGGCGGTTGCCCGAGGTCCGCAGGATGTGGGTGTATCGCGAGGGTGAGTCTGGTCGGACATGGCGTGCGCAGGTGGATGTGCCGACGGCGGCCGGTGCTCCGGTCTTCTTCTACTCCACCCACAGGGACACGCTGACTGAGCGGGCCGTCGTCAGTATGGCGGGGTTCGCAGCCGGAACGGCGCAGAGCGCCGGGCGCGAGGGCCCGGTCCAACTGTGGGTGACGGCGTGTGGTCCCGATGTGGATGAGCCCGCATGGGAGGACCTGGCGAGGCAGGTCCGGCATCTGCGGATGAGGACCGTCGAGTCCGGCCAGGGCGTTTTGCTGGCGATAACTCCTGGCCGGCAGGAAGGCGCTCTCCCGGAGATCCATGTGTTCCCGTCTCCCGATGGCGGGCCCGGTTGGCTGCGTGTGCGTGAGCCGGACGGGCGGGCGGTGCGGTATCCGCGAGAACTCCCGTCCCGCTGGGAACTGGGCGAGTTGCCGGGTGCGGAGTACGTCAACCGGCGTGTGGCCGCTGCCGCCTTCACCATCGAGCAAGAAGCGCTGTTGGCCGCGATCAGCGCGAGGCGCGGCCATGACGCGCGCGAGGAGTACGAAAGGCTGCTCCGGCCGGAGAATTGGGGCGCGGACGTCTTCGTGGGCGACCGGCGGACGCGGGCCGTGGTGGACGAGCAGACGTTGCGCGAGCCGGCGGAAGATCAGTTGCAGGACGAGCTGGTGGACCAGCAGTTGCTTGACGCGGGCATAGAGCCGGTGGAGGAAGGGCCGTCGCTGACGATTTTCCCGCCCGAGGTGTATGGCCATACGAGGTGGGGTGCCGCGGCGCGTCGGTATGATCGCGCGTTTGCGCAGGCCGTCGGTGGCACCGAGGACATCGAAGGCGTGGAGGCTGTCTTCGACGCGGTCCGGGACGGCTACGACGAGCTGCATGACCTGCTTGTGCCGCGGGTGGATCCGGACTCCGCGGGGGAGCTGCGCCATCTGCGGGGAGCGCTGAATGATACGGAGAGCCTGGCGGAACTGGTCGGCGCGTTCCGGCGGGTGGCCGTGGACTACCGTGAGGACCTCACCCGGCTGTTCAACATCGTCTCGCCGGCCGGGCGTGGGCCGGTCGACGATGCCTGGCGCGAGGCCATGGCCGAGCGGGGTCTGCGGGCGGGGTCGGCGCCCTCGGATCATCTTGATGATCTTGACTGGCTGTTCGTGGTGCACCGGGAGCTTGGGTTCGACGAGCCGCAGCGGCTGTTGTTCCGGGACGGGGTACTGGCCTACGTGCTTGGGGCGGGGCGTCCCGCGTTCGACGTTCTGGAGGCTGCGCACCGGGCGGGGCTGAGCGACGAACATGTGGGGCCGGTGGTCGAGGGGCGGGGAGAGGGGGTCGACCTTTACCAGCTGCTGGCCGACGTGGTTGACGGCCATTCCGAGGACATCGACGCGGACTTGTGGGGCGACCTGGAGCCTCCGGACGTGGTGTTGTACCGCGAGTTGGGTGGTCGCTACGTGATGGCCGACGACGCCCAGCAGGCGGCCCGTGACCTGGGGTTGCCACCGCATAACGCGTCCGCTTTGGTCCGCCTCGACGAGCCGCTCGAGGTCGCGGACGATGACCGGGCCGCTTTGGACGGTCTCATCCGGGGTCTGTCGTCGGAGGGTCTGCAGATGCTGTCCCCGGCCGGCGGGGAGGCGTGGCTGGCTTCCTGGTTGCCCCGCGATCTGGTTTTCGAGGTCGGCCTGGTGGCCCCTGTAGGTGCCGATCTCGTGAACCTGCGGGTATCGCGGGCCGACGCCGCCCGGACGCCCTACAACGAGCCGTCGGACGAGTGGGCCTTGGTGTTCTTCCGGGTTCTGGAGTCCACTGCGCCTGAGGTCACGGCGCTGCTTCCGGCGGGCACGGTACGGACGCTCAGGTATCCCCGGGGGGTGCCGGCCGAGATCCTCGACGTCCGGCGGGAGCGGCGTACGGGAAGCACTGTGGTGACGCTGAGGGAGGTGCATCCCCAGCCTGAGGTCGTCGACGACGAGTCCGGGGCGAGCTCGGTGTCGGACGAGTCCGGGGCGAGCTCGGTGTCGGACGACGACGTGGTGGAGGAGGCGCCGCCGGGAGACGGTCCGCTGCCGCAGACACCGGTGCGCTATCCCGAGCTGTACGACGATCCGCGGTGGAAGGCTGCGGTCGCAACGTACCTTCGCGCGTGGGCGACGGTGTGGCGTTCCGATCGGGCGGTGATCGACGCCCTCCAGAGGAGCCTCGCCGAGCTGCGTCGCAGTGTCGGCGAGGAGTCGGCGGCGCCGGAGCAGGGCCTGCCGACGAGGCTGGGGGCTTTGGTAGAGGCCTTCACGAATGTGCTCGCGGACCACAGCCAGGTCTTTAGGGAGCTCTCCCACTACCGTGAGGGACGCGATGCCGAATGGCTTCGCGTCATGGGTGTGGAGCGCGGCCTGGATGCGGCGGAGGGTGCTCCGAGCTATCTGGAGCAGCTGTTCCTGGTACACCGGGAGCTTGGCTTCGACGAGGCCGACCGGTTGTTGTTCCGCAAGGGGCTGCTGTCCCACTACTACGCCATCGACCATCCGTTCGATGTGCTGCGGGCCTCGCACTGGGCGGGGTTGGGCGACGAGCGTGAGCGCGCTGTGCTCGCCAGTGAGGGCGTCGAGCTGTACCGGCTGCTGGATGAGATGCTCCCCCCGCGCCGGAACATCGCCCCGGCGCTCGGTGAGGATCTGGTTCCGCCGCATCTGGCGGTGTACCGCGAGTTGGCCGGTGACGAGTGGGTGGACGCAGCTCGTGCGGCCGCCCGGGAGAGGGGCCTGGCGCCGGAGTATGGCGCTGCCCTGCGAGGCATTGTGGCCCGGGATGTCGCCGATGACGGTGAGCTGCTGGAGACCCTCGGACGCGGTCTGGCTGCCGAGGCGTTGGAGTTGCTGCCGCCGGTCAACGAGGCGGCCTGGTGGTCAGAGTTGCTGCCGGCTGACCATGAGATCGAGACCGGCACGGAGATCGTTCACGGGGACTTCATTGTCGCGCGTCCCACCATGGGCGACGCCGTCAGGGAAGCCGGTGCCGTGCCGGAGGGGCAGCGGCGGACGTTCCACGGCGTCCCGGTGTCCACCGCGCGTGAGGTCACCGCACTGATGGGTGGTGGGCGGCGGCTGCTGATGTACCCGCCCGGCGCCAGGCACGGGGCCATGAACTACTCGCGGGTTCCGTCCGGCGACGCGCGTGCGATGTTGGAGGAGTTGGCATCGCGGCCGGTGTCCGTCCTGAGCCGGGAGGATGATCTTCCTCGGTTGCGCGAAATCCGTGACGAGGATGACGACCTGACCGGCTTCGGGTACTTCCCGGACGCGGACTGGGCGGTCCGTGCGCCGTTGCTACGGCGGGTGCCCGAGGTCCGCACGATGTGGGTGTGGCGTGAGGATGAGCATGGCCGGAACTGGCGTGCGCGCGCGGATGTGCCGACGGCGGCCGATGCTCCGGTCTTTTTCTACGCCACCCATGGCGACACGCTGGTTGAGCGCACCGTCGTCAATATGGCGGGGTTCGCGGTCAGTGTGGCGGCCGGCGCCGAGCAGGAGGGCCCGGTCCAACTGTGGGTGACGGCGTGTGGTCCCGATGTTCAGCGGCCCGCGTGGGATGTCCTGGCGAGCCATGCTCAGCGTCTCGGGATGAGGGTGGTTCAGTCCGACACCGGCGTCTCCTTGGCGATAACCCCTGGGGAGAGGGCGGACAGTCCCCCGGAGATCCATGTGTTCCCGTCTCCCGGTGGTGGGCCCGGTTCCCTGCGGGTGCGTGAGCCGGACGGCCGGGTGGTGTCGTATCCGCGGCAGGGCCAGCTCACGTCCCGGTGGGAGCTCGGCGAGTTGCCGGGTGCGGAGTACATCAACCGGGACCGGAGCTCCGCCCGCGCCATCGCGGCGGCTGTCCAAGAGAGTGACGAGGAGGCGGAGGGGGACGAGAGGCCGCTCCATGAGCGGGTGTTGGAGGCAGCGGCGGCCGAGGTCGTGGAGTTCCGGGAGCGGGTGCTGGGGGAGCGTCCCCGTCAGCCGGATGTTGTGGAGGAAGAGCCGTCGGACGACACCGAGCCGGAAGAACCGGCACTGATACAGGAGCCGATTCGCTATCCCGGGCTGTACCGCAGTGAGCAGTGGAAGGCCGCGTCGGAGCGGTACCTTTCCGCGTTCGCGGCGGCCATGGACGGGGCTCGGGAGGTGAACGAGGTTGTCCGCGAAAGCCTTGCCGAGCTGAACCGCACTGTTCTGGCACTGCCGGAGGTCGCGCGGGACGGTGAAGCTCCGGAACGACGCATGCAACGCCGGCTGGAGCAGGAGCAGCAGTTGTCGCTGCTTGAGATGATCATGCACTTCCGAGAGACCCTCGGTCGCCGTAGTGAGGAGCTGGGCGGACTGTGGAACTGGTCCCCGGTGTTCGCTGGGCCGGGTGACAGGAACTGGCACTGGGCCATGGAGGACGAGCGCGGCCTGCGGGTGAGCCGGCCGCATGTGACGGATGATCTTGAGTGGCACTTCGTGGCTCACCGGGAGCTCGGTTTCGACGAGCGGCAGCGGCTGTTGTTCCGCGAGGCTGTGCTGGCCGCCGCCCACTGGGTGTCTTACGGCGGCTATTCCCCCTTCAACGTTTTGGAGGCTTCGCACCGGGTTGGGCTGGGCGACGAGCATGAGCGGGCTGTGGTCAGCGAGAAGGGTGAGGGCGTCGACCTTTACCGGTTGCTGGGAGAAATGGTCGCCCCGTATGCAGATGACCTCACCCCGGAACTGAGGCGGGGCCTGGTACCGCCGGAAATCGCGTTGTACCGCGAGTGGGCCGGTGCTCCTCAGCTGGACCAGCACGGTCGCCGGACCGCGCAGGCGATGGGCCTGACGATGGAGCACGCCGACGCCCTGGCCGGCCTCAGCAGGCCGCTCGCGCGCGGCGAGGACGGGAAGGTTCTGAACGCTCTCGCACTGGGACTGGCGGCAGAGGCGGTGGAGCAGCTGCCGCCGGCCAACAGGGAGCTCTGGCTCGCGGAGCCGCTACTGGATCCGGACTCCATCGACCTCGGCATGTCTATGGCCTCATCCATGCTCAGTGTGCTGAGTCCCTCGCGGGAGGACGCACAGAGAGTTTACGCAGACAGGGAGACGCAATACGCCGCCGCGGGCTACGAGCCGCAGCAGGGGCCGTTGGTCTTCTACCGGATGCCGGCGTCTGCTGCGCGTGAGGTCACGGGGCTCGGCGGGCGGCTCCCGCGGTTCAGGCCTGCCGGCACCATGTTGGAGGTCACCGATGTTCGGCATGAATCGGATGCCGGCAGCTATGTGGTGACGCTGCAGGAGCAGAGCCCGCAGCAGCCCGCACCTGCCGGGGGGCGGCTTGACGATGTGCGGCGGCGCCAGATCCGCGGCACTGACGGCGAGTTGGTCGGCGACGGGTACTTCAACGACCATGACTGGGCGATTCGGGAGCCGGTGTACCGGTGGCTTCCGGAGGTCACCAGGCTGAGGCTGTGGCGTGAGGGTGCGGGGGCGGTCTGGGAGCGCGCGTCCGTGTCGGTGCCGTGGGGCCGGGATGCCCGGGTCCGTTTCTTCGCCGGGCACGGTTCCGGGCTCGGCAGCGCTGAGGGCACCGGCAGGAACATGGCATGGCGGGCCATGAACAGGGACTTCACCGATGTGACCCTGCTGGCTTGCGGCCCGGGTGGGATGACCCCTGAGTCGGAGACCTTGCGGACTGCCGCCCGTGAGTACGGCGTGGTGATTCACGAGATCCCGGTGGAGATGTCGTACGGTCCGCTTCCTGAGGAGGGTGGGCCCGGGGAGATCGACGTGCTCCCGGGCGAGGGCGGCGTGTCCGGTTTCGTTCGTTCGTATCATCCGGATGGCCGGGTGGTGCGGACGCCGGCGCAGGAGCCTGCCGAGTGGGAGGTGGCGCCGCGTCCGGATGCGAAGTACGTCAACCGGGACCAGCGTTCCGGCCGTGCCGCTGCCGCTGCCGCTGCGGCTGCGGCTGCGATTGCGGAGGAGCTGGAGGGCGGCGAGGACCGTGCGGCCGCGGTCGAAGGGGCGTTGGGGCTCCGGGACGGGTTGTATCTGCGTCACCTCGTGATCGATCCGCGCGTAGGGGCCGTACTGCGCGATGCCGATGAGGAGTCCTGGTCCGACTCGGACTCGTCGTCGGACGAGGAGTACGACTCGGACTCGTCGACGGACAGCACGGCAGCGGCACCGCGGGGAATGGCGCCGCTGCGGCAGACAGCGGTTCGTTACCCCGGGCTGTATGACGTCGAGGGGAACTGGGAGGGCCTGCGGCGAACGTATGGCGACTCCTTCGGGAAGGTGATGTCGGCCGCTCCGGAGGTGATCGACGCCGTTCGTGACGCCCTCGCGGAGCTGTACCGCACCGTCGCCCGGCTGAACCCGGATCTTGAGGAGGACGTAAACCGAAAGCTGGTCCAGCTGACCGAGGACCGGCCCGAAGATGCCACCGGTCTCCTTGACAGCTTCAGTGAAGCGGCCGACGAGCACGGCAGTCTCCTCGCCTCGCTGTGGCGCGAGTTCTGGAGCCCGCGTGGGCCGCGCGACGAGGAACTGGTCGTGGCCATGCGCGAGCGCGGCCTGACGGTGAGCCTGTTCCCGTCGGACGACCTTGAGCGGCTGTTCGTGGTGCACCGGGAGCTTGGGTTCGACGAGCGGCAGCGGTTGTTGTTGCGCAACGCGGCGCTGGGCCTCTACGTCGGCTCATACGACCTGCCGTTCGATGTTCTGCAGGCCTCGCACTGGGCGGGGCTGGGTGACGAGCGCGAGCGGGCTGTGCTTGCCGGCGCTGAGGGGGTCGAGGTTTACCGGTTGCTGGACGAGCTGATCGCCCCGTATACCGAGAACATCGGCGACCCGCTGCTGAGGAATGGGCTGGTGCTTCCGCACCTGGTGGCTTTCCGCGCGTTGGCCGGTGATGCGCTGGTGGATGAGACCAGGCAGGCCGCCGCGGAGATGGGCCTCAGCCCGGAGCATGGCGCCGCGCTGCGCCGCGTCGCACAGCTGGGCGGGACGGCCGACGATGACGACTCTCTTCTGGACACTCTCAGCCGGGGTCTGGCGACCGAGGCGCTGAAGATGCTGCCGCCGGTCAATGAAGAGGGCTGGCGGGCAGTGTGGCCGCCGTCCGTGACGGTCACGCGTCCGGTCGGCACGGTGCTTCCGCCCCTGAAGGGGTTCTTCAAACTGACTGCCTCGCGGGAGGACGCCGCCCGGACAGCCGACGGCGTCCCGCGGGACGGGGCGCTCCTGCAGTTCTACCGGGTTTCCCGGGTCACTGCACCTGAGGTCACGGCGCTGGTTTCGCCCGGCGGGCAGCGGGTGTTCATGTATCCCCCGGGGATCAGGTACGAGGTCACCGACGTCCGGCTGGCGGCGGACTCGGGTAACCGATCGCCTTACGGGAACGTGATGACGTTCCAGGAGGTGAATCGGACGTCCGTCCCCGCCGCGGAGGGGGGCGACGGTGTGCGGCGGCGTGACATCCTCGATCGGAACGGTGAGCTGGTCGGCGACGCGTATTTCAACGACGCCGACTGGGCGGTCCGGGAGCCGGTATATCGGTCGCTTTCGGACGTCACCGAGTTCGCGGTGTGGCGTCAGGGCTCGGGGCCGGGCCTGGAGCGCGCGTCCGTGTCGGTGCCGTGGGGCCGGGATGCCCGGGTCCGTTTCTTCGCCGGGCATGGTTCCGGGCTGGGCTTCGCTGACGGCACCGGCGAGATCATGGCGGAACGGGCCGAGTCGGCCGGGTTCACCGATGTGGTACTGCTGGCCTGCGGCCCGGGTGTGCGGGGGCCGGGGTCGGGGATCTTGCGGGAAGCCGCCGGTCAGTACGGCGTGGTGATTCACGAGATCCCGGTGGAGGTGTCGTACGGTCCGCTTCCTGAGGAGGGTGGGCCCGGGGAGATCGACGTGCTCCCGGGCGAGGGCGGCGCGTCCGGTTTCGTGCGTTCGTATCATCCGGACGGCCGTGTGGTGCGGTATCCGCGAGAGCTCCCGTCCCGCTGGGAACTGGGCGAGTTGCCGGCGGCGAGGTACGTCAACCGGGACCGGCACCCTGCCCGTGCCGCTGCGGCTGCGCTGCTGGATGAGCCACAGCCCGGCGACGGGGTGTTGGCCAGGACCGATCCGGGGTTCCAGGAGCGGTTGGGGCATCCGCTCGGTTTCGTCGTGGACCGAGCCACGCAGGCCGTATTGCGTGCGGAGCGGGGTCATGAGTATCTGCGGGAAAGGCCAGGGGTTTTCCTGCCGGTCCCGCCCGAGGTCGAGGTCCCGGACGACGACGAGACCGTCCTGGCGGGCCAGGTCGTTGACGACGAGTCCGATGTGGGTTCGTTGTCGGACGACGGTGAGGTGGAGCGCCTGGAGCCGGGAGACGGTCCGCTGCCGCAGACACCGGTTCGTTACCCCGGACTGTATGACGACGGCGGGGACTGGGAATGGTGGCGGGACACGTACGCCGTCCAGTTCCAGCGGGTGATTTCCGGCGCCTCGGAGGTGATCAAGGCCGTTCGTGGGGCCCTTGACAGGCTTTACCGCACCGTCGCCCGGCTGAACCCGGATCTCGCACCCGATATGAGCGGGCAGCTTGACTGGCTGAATCGGATGGGGTCCTGGCGAGCCATCGATTTGATCCTTGAATTCTTGGAAAAGGCCGATGAGCACCGTCGGACCCTCACCCCGCTGTGGAGCCCGTTCTGGAGCCCGCGTCAGCAGCGCGAACAGCACTGGCAGGAGGCCATGAGGTCGCAGCGCGGCCTGCGGGTGTCGGACGAGGTGCCGGACGAGATCGAGTGGCTTTTCGTGCTGCACCGGGAGCTTGGGTTCGACGAGCCGGAACGGTTGTTGTTCCGTGAGGCGCTGATGGGCTACTACGTCGGCCAGTTCGGCGTGCCGTTCGATGTGCTGCAGGCTTCGCACTGGGCGGGGCTGGGTGACGAGCGGGAGCGGGCCGTGCTCGCCGGCGCCGAGGGTGTCGAGGTGTACCGGTTGCTGGACGAGATGATCGCCCCGTATACCGGGAACGCTGACAACCCAGCGGTGATGATCCAGCGGCCGGTCCTTCCTCACCTTGGAGTTTTCCGCGCCTTGGTCGGTGCACCGTCGGTGAATGCCGCCAAGTACGCAGCCGCGAGGATGGGCTTGGCACCGGAGCACGCGGTCGCCCTGCGCCGCGTCTCTCAGCCGGACTGGACGGCCGACGACAGTCTTCTGAGCACCCTTACGCGGGGTCTGGCGACCGAGGCGCTGGAGATGCTGCCGCCGGCCAACAAGGTCGTATGGCTGGCGCGGGAGCTGTCGCCGGGCGCCGGCTTCGCGGTCGGCCACCGGTTCGGCGGCGACGGTCCTGACTTCCTCAGCTTCATGGCCACGATGGCCGACGCCGCCGCTCGCGCCCGGCCAGGGTGGGAGCGGGTGGGGTACCTCCGGGTCCCTGCGTCCACCGCGCGTGATCTCACGGCGCTCGGCCTGGGATACGTGTACCCCCCCGACGCCGCCTTCGAGATCACCGCCGTGGACCACCTCAGCTCGCCCGACCAGACGGGACGTGTGGTCATGCGTCCGGAAGAGGTCGCGACTGCGGGGGAGTTGAACCTGCGTGGACCGCGTGCGGTTCAGCCGCCCGGCCGGGATGACCAACGGCCGGTCTCCCGTGAGATTCGGGACGGGGGTGGCGGTTGGCGGGGTGAGTCGTTCTTCGGCCCGGTTGATCAGGCGTTGCGGGCCGCTGCGCTGCCGCGGGTGGGGGACATCACGGCGTTCAGTCAGTGGCGGGGGTCCGGCGTTGACCGTGTGGGTGTTGACGCGGCGATGCCGGTGGTCGACGGCAGTTCGGCGTTCTGGGTGGGTCACGGTTTTCGGGCCGGGGATCCGGGCGGGGTCGGGCGGTTCGTGGGCAGGGTCGCGGGGATGGCGGGCCGGGTGGCGGCGGCGGGTTTGACGTCGATCACGGCGCTGGCCTGCTTCACGCCGGCGTCGTTGGCTGTCGCCGCCGACCGGCTCAGGCCGATCGTGGAGAGCACGAACCTGACGGTCTATCTGCTGGATTCCCAGGTCGCGGTCGTCCCGGGGGAGGGCGGTGGGCGGGCCCGTATCCATGTGGCCCCGGCCGCGGGGGGCATGGCCACCGGCTTCTTCGCTGTGCGGCCGGGTGTCCCGGACTACGTACGGGTCCCCGACACGTTCACCGGGCCGGCCGCCGAGCCGCTGACGTCCCGCTCCTACCCGGCGGCGGCGTACTGGAACGACGAGCCGGATGCCACGCGAGCCCGCTTCACCTTCTACGGCACCGACGCATGGCAGGACGCGGCGAAGGCGTGGGAGGTGGCCGTGGCCCAGGGGCTGGCCGGCGATGGATCGGTCGTCCATGGCGTGAGAATAATCGCGGAAAGGGTCCGCCGGTTCCTCGCCCGCGTCCAGGGCGATGTGGGCGCCGCCCGGGCGTTCCTGCCGGGCGAGAGGGCCCGTGCGGCGCACGGCGTTCTGTGGGACTTGCTGACGGCCCCGGTCATGACTCGTGACATGCTGCGGCGCCTGGTGGACGGACTCGGGAACGCCGTCTACGCCAACCCGGACCGCTTCTTGACGGCGCAAGCGCTGATGGCCAGGCACCCGAAAACGAACGTTCACGGTCTGCCTGTTGATGTCCCGAAGGTCATCCCGTACCCGGACGGCATGCGAGCCGAGTGGGGTGGCCGGCTGGGGTACCGGCTCGGTAAGGGTCTGCCCGAGGGGCCCGGCCTCTTGCTGCGGTTCGCCGAGGTGCTCGCCGACGACGACCGTCAGTTGATGCGGTTCCGGGAAGGGCTCTTCGCCGCGCTCGTGGACGGTGGCAAGGACAGTCCGACGGCGGCGGACCTGTTCTCCGCATTCCAGGGCGTGGGCGTGCGGGAGGAGCATGAGCCGGAGATCTTCGCTGTCGATGCCTCCCGGTGGTACAGCTGGATGGAAGCGACACTGGATCCGGTCGGTCGGTCAGGCTCTCGAGTGTCGAGGGCGGATCTGGTCCTGCCGCATGCGCGGGTGTATGCGCGGTGGGCGGCGAAGCGGCTGGTGGACCGGGCGCTCCCGGACGTCGTGGCCACCCTGATCGACCCGTATACCTCCAAGGCCAACTGGGCGGCCGGGCCGGAGCGTCGGGCGGCGTTCCGGCGGTGGATGCTGCGGCAGCGGGTTCCCTACATATTGGACAACCTCCTGCCTGCCCATCTGATCGCCCTGCACCTGGCCAGCAGTGACCATGGGCTGATGGATCCGCGGTTCACGGAGTCCACCGATGAGGCCAGGGCTCTGCTGCGTGAGCGGGTTGAGGGGATCGTCCGGCAGGAGTTCGAGGCAGGCACCCACGATTACCCGCAACTGCTGGCGAGCCATCTGATGTTCCAGGAGACGCTCGAACGGTTCGTCCGTCAGGAACTGGCGTCGGTGCCGGACGAGTTGCTGCAGGTGGCGGGGGATCTCGCCGTCGGTGCGCCGCATGCTGAGTTGCCGTCGCACACGGAGATGGCGATCGAGGGGCTCGCTCTGCTGCCGGGTGCCCGGCGCGTGTACGAGGTGAGCGTGGAGAGGGGATTGCCGGACGACCCTGACGCCCTGAAGGAGGCGCTGTTGAAGCGCGCCGCCTCCGCGGTGGGCCCGATGCACCCCACCAGGGTGAGCAGGGAGGCCGCCGTTGACGCGCTGTCGAAGGATCCGGCAGACGGGTTGCCGGTGCTGTGGGATGTGGAGAATTCCACGGCGCGGGACGTTTCCTGGATCGCGACGCGTCCGCAGGACGCGCTGGCGCTGTACGAACGGGCGACGCGTTTTGAGGGTGTTGAAGTCGAGCTTCCCGGCGACGGTCGCCCTTACGCGCGTGTGGTTCGGCGGGAACTCCCGCGGCCGCTGGAGCCGCAGGCCTGGAACCGCCCCCTCCTCAATCGGACCGTCACCGATGCCAGTGGCTCACTGGTCGGCATCACCAGCCTCCCCAGCTACCAGATCACGGACGCATACGGCCGCGGCATCCACCGGCGGTTGATTTACCAGGACGCGCGGATCGACAAGTCCGGCGAGGTAGTGGACCAGGGCACGCCGAAGGCCGTGCCCTGGACGGGGAAGACGTTGTCAATTGTCACGCACAGTGACGGTCACTTGCTCTGGTCACCCACGCCGTATGGTCTGAAGTACGTCGACCCCTTTGACGGGAGCCTGTATCTGGCCCAGCTGATGGCCAGTACGGGTAACGGCTTCCAGCGTCTGCTGTCGTTTCCGTGCTACAGCGGCTGGGACCGCAGCGGCGCCGGCTCGGTGAGCCAGTGGCTGAGCTACGGGACGGGGCTCGGAGCCCACGGCCCGAACGTGAAATCCGGGTGGTCGGATTCCGGCCGCCGCACGGAGCTGCTCAGGTTCCCCGGCGAGCACCCTGCTGACTGGGTGGCGTCCGAGCCGTGGAGCCGGGTGGAGTGGGCGGAACGTGTCCGGCTGGTGGGGCGGGACGTCGCGGGCCATGTGACGGGCTTGCGTGCGGAGTTGCAGTTCGATCCACGCTGGCCGGAACTGGCCGACACGTACGAGAGCGCCTTCGCTGAGGCCATGGGCCGTGACATCCGGGTGCGGCAGCTCGCCTTGAGCGCCGCTCGCTGGCTGAACAGTGAGATGTCCGCTCCTGCCGACCCCCTGGACCTGTGGCGGACGGAGGGCCGGAAAG
>NZ_JBEYFS010000085.1:0-44374 GCF_040634475.1 Streptomyces sp. NPDC007095 | reverse complement strand
CTGCCCGCAGGCAGCGACGAGCACCAGTGCGCATGACGAGGTGACGGCGGGGACGGGAGCACTCGCCCGGGGGCACCGGCGCCGCGCCGTCGGCTCCCTCATCTGCGGCTGGTTTCCGTGGCAGGGTGAAGCGGGCAAGCCTCAGGGGGCCAACAGAAGAGGGGGAACCGTGATCGTCTGGATCAACGGTGCGTTCGGTGCGGGGAAGACCACCACCGCACGGGAACTGATCGACCTGATCCCGAACAGCACGCTCTTCGACCCCGAGGTGATCGGCGGCGAGCTCGCGCACCTGCTGCCCGCCAAACACCTCGCCGAGGTCGGCGACTTCCAGGACCTGCCGATCTGGCGGCGCCTGGTGGTCGACACCGCGGCCGCCCTGCTCGCGGAGCTCGGCGGCGTTCTCGTGGTTCCCATGACCCTGCTGCGACAGGAGTACCGTGACGAGATCTTCGGCGGCCTCGCCTCGCGCCGGATCGAAGTACGCCACGTGCTCCTCGCCCCGGCGGAAACGATCCTGCGGGCGCGCATAGCAGGCCGGGAGATACCCGAGGATCTCCCCGACGGTGAGATACGGGTGCGCCAGTGGTCCTACGACCACATCGAGCCCTATCGCGCGGCGCTCGCCTCCTGGCTCACCGCCGACGCCCACCCCGTCGACACCAGCGCTCTCACCCCGCACGACACCGCACTGCGCGTCGCCGAAGCGGTACGCACCGGTGACGCGTCCGCGTGCGACATCGTCCAGACCCCCGAACCCACCTCCGAGACCGTCGCCGCCGGCGTCCTCCTCTTCGACGAGGAGGACCGGGTGCTGCTCGTCGACCCCACCTACAAGGCGGGCTGGGAGTTTCCCGGCGGTGTCGTCGAACCGGGGGAGGCTCCCGCGCGCGCGGGCATGCGCGAGGTCGCCGAGGAGACCGGCATACGGCTGGAGGACGTACCCGGTCTGCTGGTGGTGGACTGGGAGCCGCCCGCACCGCCCGGCTACGGCGGTCTGCGCCTCCTCTTCGACGGCGGCCGCCTCGACTCCGGCGAGGCACACCGGCTGCTGCTCCCCGGCCCCGAACTGCGCGCCTGGCGTTTCGTCACCGAGCGGGAGGCGGCGGACCTGCTGCCATCGGTGCGCTACGAGCGGCTGCGCTGGGCCCTGCGGGCGCGGGAGCGCGGGGCCGCACTCTATCTGGAGGCCGGTATACCACTCGGCTGACGTCGATGCCGGGCCACCCCTTGGCAGACGTCGATGATGTACAGCCAGGGGGTGATCCGGTGCCGATGGTCAACGGCTCCCGGAGCGGCGGCCGTTGAGCGTCCCGGCGGAAATGCCGACCGCTCGGCGACCGCAGGCCTCGCGACTTCGCCCTGCGCGTCGACGTCCAACACACCATGGCGTGGCCGCTGCTGTCGGCGGACGTCGTCATCGTGTTCCACCTGATCTCCGACCTGCAGTACGCCGTTTCCGACCCGAGGATCCGGTATGACTGGCCGTGCGCGAACGTGAACGCGTACGTCTCGGCGCGTAACGCGCGGTCGCTTCAGGGCCGTTCACCGGACCGGGCTACCGCCCCGGCGCGTGGAGAGGGCCCATGCCGTGTGGCGAGGACCCTCTCCGCTCGTGCGCTCGTGCTCCCGGCCTGGTGGTCAGCTCGCCGCGTACTTCTGGAGGAACAGGGCCTCCGTGACCGAGAGACGCTCCAGCTCGTCGGGGGAGACGCTCTCGTTCACGGCGTGGATCTGCGCCTGCGGCTCGCTCAGGCCGATGAGGAGGATCTCCGCGTGCGGGTAGAGCGAGGCGAGGGTGTTGCACAGCGGGATGGAGCCGCCCTGGCCCGCCGACTGCATCTCCTCGCCCGGGTAGGCGACCGCCATCGCCTCGGCCATCGCCGTGTACGCCGGGCTGGAGGTGTCGGCGCGGAACGGCTGGCCCTGGCCGATCTGCTCGCTGCTCACCCGCGCACCCCACGGCGTGTGCGCCTCCAGATGGGCCTGCAGGAGCTTGGTCGCCTCGGCCGCGTCGACGCCCGGCGGCACCCGCAGGCTCACCAGCGCACGCGCGCCCGCCTGCACGGACGGGGTGGCGCCGACGACCGGCGGGCAGTCGATGCCGAGCACGGTGACGGCCGGACGCGCCCAGATGCGGTCGGCGACCGTGCCCGAGCCGGTCAGCTCGACCCCGTCCAGCACCTTGGCGTCCTTGCGGAACGCCTCCTCCTCGTACTGCAGCCCCTCCCAGCGCGCGTCCCCGGTCAGCCCGTCGATCGTCGTCGAACCGTCCTCGGCGCGCAGCGAGTCCAGTACGCGGATCAGCGCGCCCAGCGCGTCGGGCGCCGCCCCGCCGAACTGGCCCGAGTGCAGATTGCCTTCCAGCGTGTCGATCTGCACGCGGACGAGCGTCATCCCGCGCAGGGTCGAGGTGACCGTCGGCAGACCCAGCCGGAAGTTGCCGACGTCACCGATGACGATGGTGTCGGCGGTCAGCAACTCCGGGTGCTCCTCGGCATACCGCTCCAGACCGCCCGTACCCTGCTCCTCCGAACCCTCGACGATCACCTTGACGCCCACCGGGACGCCACCGTTCGCCTTCAGCGCGCGCAGCGCGAGCAGGTGCATGATGAACCCGCCCTTGCAGTCGGCGGCGCCGCGCCCGTACCAGCGGCCGTCGCGCTCCGTCAGCTCGAACGGCGGGGTCGTCCAGGCCGCCTCGTCCAGCGGCGGCTGCACGTCGTAGTGCGCGTACAGCAGCACGGTCTTGGCGCCCTCGGGCCCGGGCAGGAAGCCGTAGACCGACTGCGTGCCGTCCGGGGTGTCCAGCAGCGCCACGTCCTGGAAGCCCTCGGTGCGCAGCGCGTCGGCGACCCAGTTCGCGGCGCCCTCGCTCTCACTCCTGGGGAACTGGTCGAAGTCCGCCACCGACTTGAAGGCCACCAGCTCGGTGAGCTCCGCCTGTGCCCTGGGCATGAGCGAGGCGACTGTCTCGGCGACCGGATTCGACGACATGGGCACGCTCCTTGTAGGTGCGACGTTGTACTTCTGTGTACAAGTGATCGGGTGGTGCGTACGCGCGTCCTGGTGTGCAGGGCGCATACGCCCCCGATCCTCCCACAGTGGCCTGCGGCGATGCCCGCCGTAGGATGCTCGGGACAGGTGCGGCAGACGGCTGGACTGGGAGCAGTAGACCATCGTGAGCAGCGAGAACTCTTCGGCGGACGACGAACAGCGGGTGTGGGACGTCGTCGTGGTCGGCGCGGGGCCGGCGGGCGCCTCGGCCGCCTATGCGGCAGCGGTCGCGGGACGCAGCGTCCTGCTGCTGGAGAAGGCGGAGCTGCCCCGCTACAAGACGTGTGGCGGCGGCATCATCGGTCCCTCGCGCGACGCCCTGCCACCCGGCTTCGAGCTACCGTTCCAGGACCGGGTGCACGCGGTCACGTTCTCGCTCGACGGCAAGTTCACCCGCACCCGGCGCTCCAAGCAGATGCTGTTCGGGCTCATCAACCGGCCCGAGTTCGACCAGCAGCTCGTCGAGCACGCCCAGAAGGCGGGCGCCGAGCTGCGTACGGGCGTCACGGTCTCGCGGGTCGAACAGCACGGGTCCGCCGTGCCCGACCGGCGCACCGTAGCCGTCGTCCTCCAGGGCGGCGAGACCGTGCTTGCGCGGGCGGTGGTCGGCGCGGACGGCAGCGCCAGCCGCATAGGGGCGCACGTCGGGGTCAAGCTCGACCAGGTCGACCTCGGCCTGGAGGCGGAGATCCCGGTGCCGGAGACCGTCGCCGAGGACTGGCAGGGACGGGTCCTGATCGACTGGGGTCCCATGCCGGGCAGTTACGGCTGGGTGTTCCCCAAGGGGGACACGCTCACCGTCGGCGTGATCTCCGCGCGCGGCGAAGGCGCCGCCACCAAGCGGTACTTGGAGGACTTCATCGCCCGGCTCGGGCTCGCCGGCTTCGAGCCGAGCATTTCCTCCGGGCACCTGACGCGCTGCCGCGCCGACGACTCCCCGCTGTCGCGCGGGCGCGTGCTGGTCTGCGGCGACGCGGCGGGGCTGCTCGAACCCTGGACTCGCGAGGGCATCTCCTTCGCGCTGCGCTCCGGGCGGCTCGCGGGGGAGTGGGCGGTACGGGTCGCCGAGGCGCACGACGCGGTGGACACCCGGCGCCAAGCGCTCAACTACGCCTTCGCCATCAAGGCGGGGCTCGGCGTGGAGATGGCCGTCGGCAAGAGCATGCTCGCGGCCTTCGAGCGCCGGCCGGGCATGCTCCACGCGGCGATCACCAGCTTCCGGCCCGCCTGGAAGGCGTTCGCCGGGATCACCCGCGGTTCGACCACGCTGGGCGAGATGGTGCGCTCCCACCCGATGGCCGGGCGTGCCCTGTCCACGCTCGACCGGCGATCGGCCGCCGCCGTACCGACGGCCGCCGACAGTACTCCGACCACGGAGTGACCGTCGGCCGCGGAGCCTTGGCCGTGGCCGTTTCGGCGCCGGCGCCGGTGCCGGCGCTGGTGCAGGTGTCCGTGGAGTGGTCGGTGGCCGCGGAGCCGTGACCGTGGAGTGGCCCGTGGCTGACGGGGGTGCCCGTCGGCTCATGGCCGGTCAGCTCGTGACCGTGATCCGGAACACCGGGTGGTCGGGGGCGATACGCCGCAGCTCCTCAGGGGAAGAGTCGGGGCCGACGCCACCGAAGAAGACACCGACCTCCGCCTTCCATCGCTTGAGGTAGGCACGCAGCAACGGAACCTTGTCGTCGTCGCCGACCTCGGTCGCGGTGAACGTGTCCACCTTCTTGCCGAGGCGCAGCTCGCCGCCGCCCGCGGCCCGCATGTTGTGCGTCCACTGGACGTGGCCACGAGGGGCGACCAAGTACTGCTGCCCGTCCACGGTGAGCAGATTGACCGGGGTGGTGCGCCACTCGCCGCTCTTGCGGCCACGCACGGCCAGGACCCGTGAGCCCCAGATGCTGAGACCGCGGCGGGTGATGAACGCCACACAGCGGTTGAAGACGTTGACGGTGAACCAGCCGGGCTTCTGGACGTGCGTGGACATGATGACCCCCATCGGTTGCGAGAGCGCCGCTCTCTGATCGGGAGCTCCGCTCTCTTTTGTGAGCAGTGCTCTCGCTCGAGAGCAGTCTGCATGAGATCGGTGATCCAAAGCAAGAGCGGTGCTCTTGTTCGTGTGCACCGCTCTCGTTTGTGTGCACTGCTCTGAAAACGTGGCACACTTTCCCGCATGAGTACCGCACGCGGAGCACGCGCCCGAGCCAGGATCGAGGTCACCGCGGCCATCAAGGACGAGGCGCGCAGACAGCTTGCCGCGGAGGGCGCGGCCAAGCTTTCGCTCAGAGCCGTCGCCCGCGAGCTCGGCATGGTCTCCTCCGCGCTCTACCGCTACTTCCCCAGCCGTGACGACCTGCTGACCGCGCTCATCATCGACGCCTATGACTCCCTCGGCGAGAGCGCGGAGGCGGCGCACGCGCAGGTTTCGGGCGCCGGGCCGCGCGAGCGCTGGATCGCGGTGTGCTTGGCGGCGCGCCGCTGGGCCCTGGCGCAGCCGCACGAGTACGCGCTCATCTACGGTTCTCCCGTGCCCGGTTACGCCGCGCCGGACACGACCATCCCGGCGGCCTCCCGCGTGGGGCTGCTGCTGGTCGGCATCGTGCGTGACGCGTATCGGGGCAAAGGGGTGGCCGGCACCCCGCTGTCGCCCGAGCTGAAGGCCGAGGCGCAGCGGATGGCCGCCGACCTCGCCCCCGACCTGCCGCCCGAGGCGGTGGCGGCGCTCGTCGCCGCCTGGGCCCAGCTCTTCGGGCTGATCGGGTTCGAACTCTTCGGGCAGTTCAACCGGCTCGTGGAGGACCGTGAGCCGTTCTTCCGGCACGCGGTGGACCAACTCGCCCACGGCGTTGGCCTGGTGTACCCGGAGTCGACCGGGACCCCGGGCAAGAGGAACGGCGCGGCCGGTCCCTGACGACGACCGGGTGGTACTCAGTGGAGAGAGCGGGTGGTACTCCTTGGGGAGTACGCGTGATCACCTCGTCCGGCTGACGCCCCCGGCGGTCAGTGCCGTCTAGCGTGACCGTCATGGAAGAGCAGCGAATCCCCAGGTCCCCGGTGTGGGACGGGGTACCGCCATGGTGGCGGCACGGGCCGCCGGGGTGGCACCGATGGAGCGGCGAGCCCCATGGCGGGCAGGGTGGGCATGGTGGCCACGGCGGGCGCGGCGACCGGTGGCCGTGGCGTTCCGCTCTGCTGCTGACCGTCTTCGTGCTGGGCGGCTCCCAGTTCGCGGCGCACGCCCAGGACGGCGACCGCACCCCTCTGGACCTCTTCGCGAGGGCGCTGCTGATCCTCGGCACGGGCCTGCTGCTGTGGCGGCAGCGGTACCCGGTGTTCGTCGCCTTCGGCACCGCCGCGGCGGCGCTGGTCTATCTGGGCGCCGGATATCCGTACGGGCCCGTGTTCGTCACCGTGGCCGTCGGCTGCTTCGGCGCGGTCGTCGCGGGGCACCGCTGGGCCGCCTGGACGGCCGTCGGCATGCTGTGGGCCGGCCATCTGCTGGTGGGGCACTGGCTCTACCGCCGGCTGCCGCCCGCTGGGGACCGGGCCGCCTCCTGGAACCAGGAACTCGGCATCATCACCTGGGTCGTGGTGATCGTGGTCGTGTCGGAGCTGGCCCGGATACGCCGTGAGCAGTGGGCCCGCGACCGTGCCGAACGCGCGCGGGCCGCCGCCCGGCGCGCCGACGAGGAGCGGTTGCGGATCGCCCGTGAACTGCATGACGTCCTCGCCCACAGCATCTCCGTGATCAACGTCCAGGCGGGCGTCGGCCTCGCGCTTCTCGACTCCGACCCGGAACAGGCGCGTACGGCGCTCACGACCATCAAGGAGGCCAGCAAGGAGGCGCTCGGCGAGGTCCGCCAGGTGCTTGACACGCTCCGTACGCCGGGGGAGGCGCCGCGCGCGCCGGCGCCGGGGCTCGACCGGCTCCCCGAGCTCGTCGAACAGGCGGCGAGCGCGGGTCTGACGGTCGAGATCGAGAAGCCCGGCGGCGTTCCGAAGCTTCCGCCGGGTACCGACCTCGCCGCGTTCCGTATCGTCCAGGAGGCGCTCACCAATGTCGTACGGCACTCGGGGTCGCGGCACGCGCGCGTGCGGCTCGAATCCGCGCAGGGCACGCTGCGGCTGCGGATCGACGACGACGGGCCCGCGACCGGCACCGACGCGGGCGGCAGCGGCAACGGGCTGGCCGGTATGCGGGAGCGGGCCGTCGCCCTCGGTGGCACGATCGAGGCGGGCCCGCGCGACGACGGAGGCTTCCGGGTGTTGGCCGTGCTCCCGCTGAGGGTCAAGGAGGACCGGTGAACGGTGAAGGCGAGCCGGTGGATGGCGCAGGAGAACCGGTGGACGGCGGAGGGGGACCGGTGGTCGGTGAAGGGGGACCGGCGATCCGCGTCCTGCTCGCCGACGACCAGTCACTGGTCAGGGCGGGCTTCAAGGCACTGCTCGACGCACAGCCGGACCTGGTGGTGGCCGGTGAGGCGGCCGACGGCGAGGAGGCGGTGCGCAAGGTGCGCGAACTGCGCCCCGACGTCGTCCTGATGGACATCCGCATGCCGCTGCTCGACGGCCTCGCCGCGACCCGCCGCCTCACCGACGACCCGGACCTGAAGGACGTGAAGGTGGTCATGCTCACCACCTTCGAGCTCGACGAGTACGTCTTCGAGGCGATCCGCTCCGGTGCCTCCGGCTTCCTCGTCAAGGACACCGAGCCGGACGAACTCCTGCGCGCGGTACGGGCGGTGGTCGGCGGCGACGCGCTGCTGTCACCGGGCGTGACGCGCCGTCTGATCGCGGAGTTCGCGGCCCGCTCCAAGGAGCCCGCGGCCGCGGAGTCGCTCGTCCGGCTCACCGAACGGGAGCGGGAGGTGATGGCCCTGGTCGGTATCGGACTGTCCAACGACGAGATCGCGCGGCGTCTGGTCGTCAGCCCGCTCACGGCCAAGACCCATGTCAGCCGGACCATGGTGAAGCTCGGCGCCCGCGACCGGGCTCAACTGGTGGTGCTGGCCTACGAGTCGGGGTTGGTACGGCCGGGGTGGCTCGGGTGAGTGCCGGCCGCGCGGCCGAAGCGGACGAGCACCGTGACCACGCGTACCGCGAAGAGCGCGGTGGCCAGCAGTACCCCCGCGGTGATCAGGACCTTCTCGACGGGGAGCGGGAGATGGAAGAGCAGCGCGGGGCCGGATACGGCGCCGAGCGCCAGGCCCGCCGCGAAGGTCGCGCTGAGGAGCGCGTACCCGATCTCGACCGTCATCGCGTCCCGCTGCTCCTGCGTGCGTCTCCCCATGGTGCGAGTCTGTCACGACGGCGTGCCCGGCGGGCAAGGGGCTGCCTGCCGGGCGCGTCGGGTCGAGGTGCCGGGTCGAAGTACCGTCTCGACGCGGTGAGTTGGGGTCACCGGCGAACCGGATCAGTCGCCGATCGCCACCCGCTCCTCGGCGTCGTCCCGTACGGAGTCCTCCCGTACGGAGTCCTCCCGTACGGAGCCCTCCCGTACGGAGTCCGGCCCCGCGGACCGTGCGACCACGACGGTCTGCCGCGGGCGCCGGGTCCGCAGCCCCGGCAGCGTGATCAGCAGCCCCGCCACGGCGATCCCCGTCACCACGATCAGACCGGGCCGGTAGCTGTCGAGGACGGCCTGCGGCGAGGAACCCGCCGAGGAGTTCGCGGTCACGACGGCTGTCACCACGGCCAGGAAGAGGGCGCCGCCCACCTGGACGGAGGTGTTGAGCAGACCCGAGACCATGCCCTGCTCGTGGTCGTCGACACCGTTGGTGGCCTGGATGTTGAGCGACGGGAAGATCAGCGCGCAGGCCGCGCCGATCAGCAGCATGGTCGGCAGGATCACGGCCGCGTACACCGGGTGGAGGCTGATGCGTAGGAACAACGCGTAGCCGACGACCATCAGTACGAAGCCGACCGCGATGAGCCGTGGGGTTCCGAAGCGGTCGACGACGGCGCCGACCTTCGTGGAAGAGAGCGCGACCAGCGCCCCCGCGGGCAGGAAGGCGAGCGCGGTGTGGAGGGCCGACCAGCCGAGCAGCGACTGCATGTACAGCGTCACCAGGAACTGGAATCCGACGTACGAGCCGAAGAACGCCATCGCGCCGAGCTGGGCGCGGATCTGACTGCCGGAGCGGAGCACGCCGAGCCGGATCAGCGGCCCCGCCGAGCGCCGCTCGACACGGACGAAGACGGTGAGCAGGACGGCCACGGCGAGGAAGGACAGGAGGGTACGGGTCGAGGCCCAGCCGACCTCGGGGGCCTGGACGACGGTGAACACCAGCAGCAGCATCGACGCCGTGCCGAGGACGGCGCCGGGGATGTCGTAGCCGTTGTGGTCCTTCTCGCGTTCGCTGCGCGGCAGGAGCTTCAGGCCGACGAGCAGGGCGAGCAGCGCGATGGGCGCGGGCAGCAGCATGGTCAGGCGCCAACTGGCCTCGGTGAGCAGGCCGGACAGCACGAGGCCCATTGAGAAGCCGGTGGCCGCGCAGGTGGTGTAGATCGACAGGGCCCGGTTGCGCAGGGGGCCCTCGGCGAAGGTCGTGGTGATGATCGACAGGCCCGCCGGGGCGGTGAACGCCGCGCTCAGGCCCTTGATGAAGCGGCTGGCGATCAGCAGCGGGCCCGAGTCGACGAGCCCGCCGAGCAGCGAGGCGAGCGCGAAGACGCCCAGGGCCACCAGGAAGACCTGACGGCGGCCCAGCAGGTCGGCGGTGCGGCCGCCGAGGAGGAGCAGTCCGCCGTAGCCCAGGATGTAGCCGCTGACGATCCATTGCAGCGTCGAGGTGGAGAGGTCCAGTTCGGAGCCGATGGACGGCAGGGCGACGCCGACCATCGACACGTCGAGCGCGTCCAGGAACATCGCGGCGCAGAGCACCAGCAGGGTGCCCCACAGCCGCGGGGTCCAGCGTCCCTCGGTGGTGGGGGTGGTGAGCGGAGAGGTCATGCGGGAGACAGTACATGCACATGCATCGGATGCAAATGCATTTAATTCCGATGCAATAAAATCGATTCTTTGCTACGGTGCGAGCATGGCGGCGAAGAAGGCCGAGCAGGTGCTCGTGGACCAGTGGCGTGACATCCTCGCGGTGCATGCGCGCACCCTGTGCGAGCTCGACCGCGAGCTGCACCGACACGGCCTGGGCGCAAGCGACTTCGAGGTGCTGGACGTGCTGGCCGGGGGCACCGCGTCCGACGGTGACTGCTCCTACCGCGTCCAGGAGATCTCCGACCGCGTCCATCTGAGCCAGAGCGCCCTGTCCCGGCTGATCGCCCGCCTGGAGAAGGACGGTCTCGTGACGCGCGGCATGTGCCTGGAGGACCGGCGGGGGGTGCGTGTGTGCCTCACTCCGAAGGGGCGAACGCTCCATGCCGAGGTGCTGCCGGTGCAGCGGGCGGTTCTGACGCGGATGCTGGCGGGCGGGACAGCCACCGGCGACTGACATCGCGGACCGCGGCCCGCGGCTCGCGTACCGGGGCCGCGGACCGCAGCCCGCGTACCGCGGAGCCCGTAGACCGCGCAGCCTGCGGAGCCCGCAGAACGCAGACCGCGGAATGCCGCCGAACGCGGCCCGACCCGGTCGGGCCCGGATGCCTCAGCTCCAGGTGATGCCGGACTTCTCCCGCCACAGCGCGGCGAGCGAGGCGTCACCGGTCATGTCCGGGAACGGCAGCCGGTTCCACAGCGCCAGATAGAGCCCTGCCGCGGGCCCCGCCATCTCGCAGTCGACGTCCCCGCCGGCCCCCGCGCCCCACTCGCTGACCGGCGGTTCGGGCGACAACCGTACGGTCCACACCGCGTCCACGTCGGTTGCGCGCACCCGCAGCACGCGGGGTGTCGGGGTGCGCACCTCGCTTCTAGGGCGTCCGTGGAAGCCGCGCAGCAACTCGTCGATCCCGTCCACCGCGAAGCCCCGCGTCACCGTGCCCGGCGTCTCGCCGAGCGCCGACTGCGCGTCGACCCGGTGCACGGTCGTCTCGTGCGCCTGCCGCCGCGCCCAGAAGGCGAGCGGCGAGGGCGCGGGCAGAAAGCTCCAGCAGGCCAGGTCGGGCGGAGCGGCCGCGAGCGTGTCGACCAGGCGGCGGTGGCCGTCCCTGAACCAGGCCAGCAGTTCGGCGGCGTCCAGCTCGGGCAGGCCGCCGTCCGGGTGATACGTGGCGTACCCCTCGGCGACGAACGCCGTCGCCCACCGGTGCACCATGCCCGTGTGCCGCACCAGGTCCCGCACCCGCCACCCCGGGCAGGTCGCCACCTTGGCGTCGGGCCCCGCCTGCTCGGCCGCCGCGGCGAGCGACCGGCCCTCCTGGTCCAGGGTCTCCACGAACTCCGGAATCTCCATGCGGCGAGTGTGCCGGACGCAGTGGGATCCGGGGGCCGCGGACGCGTATCGCGTCACATCGGGGCCCGTCATCCCGCCGGCGGCGGGAAATGAGAAGCCCCGGCTGGACGGGGGAGACCAGCCGGGGCGGCATGTGGTGGCCGACGGAGGGCGGTCGCCTCGCGGCGGAACGCTCCACGGGGCTTCAGCCGGACGATCGTCCCCATGGGCTTTAGGTGAGACCCGGGGACACTGTCCCCTCCGCAGCCACCTACTGATCAACGGCCGATCCCCCGGGGTTGTTCCCGCCCGGTCCCGTCGCCCGCTGTGAGGTGGGGCACGTCCGCCTGGTCCGCGGGGACATCCGCCAGGGCCCGGAGGTGACGAGTCGTCAGCTCACGGCCGCCCGGCGCGTCCCGAACCCGATGAGCGCGGCCAGCGCCGCCAGTACCGTCACGCTGGTGAGGGCGATGGGCAGCGAGAACCAGTCGGCCATGAACCCTATCGCGGGCGGTCCCAGGAGCATGCCGCCGTAGCCGAGCGTCGAGGCGATGGCGACACCGCCGGGGCCGGCGAGGGAGCCCGCGCGTTCGACGGCGACGGGGAAGATGTTGGCGAGTCCGAGCCCTGTGATCGCGAAGCCGAGCAGGGCCGCCCACACGGAGGGGGCGAGCGCGCCGAGCAGCATGCCGGTGGCGGCAGTGGTGCCGCCGCCCACCAGCGTCCGTGTGCGGCCCAGCCGTTCCAGCAGCGTCGTACCGCCGGCCCGGCCGATGGTCATGGCGAGCGCGAAGCAGGAGTAGCCGGCGGCCGCGACGCCCGGGCGGGCCCGCAGGTCCTGTTCCAGGTGGAGGGCTCCCCAGTCGGCCAGGGCACCCTCGCCGTACGCGGTGCACAGGGCGATCAGGCCGAAGACGAAGACCAGTCCGCGGGTGCGTGCGTCGAGGCGACGGGGGGCGCGCTCCTGGTGCGACTGTCCGCGCTCCGGGGGCGCCGGAGGCTCGTGGCTCAGCAGGGTGCGTCCGGCGAGGGCGGTCACCAGCAGGCCGATCACGGTGAGCGCGAGCAGGTGCCGGGTGGGGGACAGGGAACCCGCCACCAGTGCGCCGAGCCCCGCGCCGATCATGCCGCCCAGGCTGAACGCCGCGTGGAAACTCGGCATGACCGGCCGCCGCAGCGCGGCCACCAGGTCGACGGCGGCACTGTTCATGGCGACGTTGATACCGCCGTAGGCCGCTCCGAACACCAGCAGTACCAGCCCCAGCGCGACCACCGAGTGCGTCAGCGGGGGCAGGGCCACGCTCAGCGCCAGCAGGATGCCGCAGACAACGGTCACCGGATGGCTGCCGAAGCGGCGGCACAGCCGGCCGGTGAGCGTCATTGTGATCACCGCTCCGGCGGAGACGCCGAGCAGCGCGAGTCCCAGGGTGCTCGCCGAGGCGCCGGTCTGCTGCTTGACGGCCGGGATGCGGACGACCCAGCCCGCGAAGACGAAGCCGTCGAGGGCGAAGAAGGCGGTGATGGCGATACGCAGGCGGGTGAGGTCGTCGGGGCCTCGCACGGCACTGTGCGACCAGGCTTTGTTCATCAGCGGCACAAAGTCAGCGTAGGTGGCGGGCGGGGGTGGGGCAAGGTGCCTGTCGCGCCGAGCCTGTGATCGCGGCGGGATCACGGTGTTCCGCTGAGGCGACGAGGCCTGCGCCGGGGTGCAGCGCGTGGCGTCGCTCGGCCGGGCGGACGGGATGCCACCGGGCTTCTCCCGCGACGGCTTCCACCCCCTGCGGCGCCTCATGCGCCGGGTGAACGACGAGTGGATCGGCCTCCGATCCGCGGTGGGGACCCGGGCACCGGACGGCCTGGTGGGGACCGGGCGAGCCAATTCCCACTCTTCCGTTACGACAGACACCCTTGACAGCTTGCGTACTGATTCGCGACGTTTGAGCCTCGCGGAACAGTTCGAGACGCGTCATGGGGGAATGGGGGCGGTCGGCCGTGCGATCGATGAACAACGATCCTCACGCCTTAGGGGTCCGCGCTGCGAACGGCACGTCCCTCGCGGAGCCCGCGGAAGGGCGGTTGATCTGAGGTGGAGATCACGATCCACAGACCGGAGGAGCTGAGCAGTTCGCTCCTCCTGGCCTGGCACCGGGTGATGGACGAGTCGCCCGACTACGCCAACCCGTTCCTGGCCCCGGAGTTCGCGGCGGGGATCGACAGGTACCGAGGCGGGGCGCACGTGGCCGTCCTCCACGAGAGAGGGGAGCCCGTCGGCTTCTTCCCGTACGAGCGAAACTCCCTGGGCGTCGGCCGGGCCATCGGTCTCGGTCTCTCCGACTGCCAGGCCCTGGTGCACCGCCCCGGGGTCACCTGGGACACGCAGGAACTGCTGCGGGCCTGCGGGCTGTCCGTCTTCGAGTTCGACCACCTCGTCGAGGAGCAGAAACCCTTCGGCAGACATGTCACCGGGACGTTCGCCTCACCGGCGATAGACCTGAAGGTCGGCGAGGGCACTTACGCCGAGTGGCTGCGCGGCGCCTACCCAGGACTGGCCAAGACGACGCTGAAGAAGGAACGCCGCCTGGGACGCGACCTGGGCGAGATGCGGTTCGTCTACGACGAGCGCGACCCGCGGGTGCTGCGCACCCTCATGCGCTGGAAGTCCGCCCAGTACCGCAGGACGGGACGGATGGACCGGTTCGCGCGGCCCTGGATCGTGGACCTGGTGGACCATCTCTTCCGGGTCCGCGAGGAGCACTTCAACGGCGTGCTGTCCGTGGTGTACGCCGGCGACCGGCCGGTGGCCGCACACTTCGGACCGACCTCACGCACGCTGTTCGCGGCCTGGTTCACCGCGTACGACCCGGAACTCCGCTACTACTCGCCCGGGTTGATCATGCACCTCCGGATGGCCGAGGCCGCCGGGCGGGAGGGCGTGCGGCTGATGGACCTGGGCCGTGGCGACAAGGAGTGGAAGGACTGGCTCAAGACCCGGGAGCTGCGCGTGGGCGAGGGGTTCGCCACCCGCCCCCATCCGATGGCGACGGCGCACCGGCTCTGGCGCAGGCCGGTGCGGGGCCTGCGCAACACGGTCCTGGCCCATCCCAGGTTGCGCGATCCGGCCGACCGGCTGCTCAAGACGGTCGGCACGCTGCGCACCTCGGGCCGGCCGGACTCCGGTGCGGCGGCTCCCCGCGCCCGCTGAGGCGCCTTCTCCACCGACGGTCCGGGTGGCCGTGCGGCATCGGTGGGCGCGTCCACCCGGAGGGTTTCCGGGTGGTGTGGCGTGGCTCGGAGTGGCATGGACGGCGTGGTGGGTAGTCTCGCGCTCCGACCGGCGCCACCGCTCCGAGCGGACCCAGGAGAAGACCCATCACCGAGCCGAAGCCCGCACAGGCGGAGCCTGCCCCGGGAGACCGGCCCCGGGAGGCCGACCAGCTGAGGGACATGCTGCGGCAGCCCGCGTACCGGCGGACGTTGCTGTTCTGCGGCCTGATCGGGATCCCGGTGTCGCTGGTCGCGTTCTGGTTCCTCGTGCTGCTGCACGAGCTGGAACACCTGATCTGGGTGGACTGGCCGCACCGTCTCGGGTGGTCGAATCCGCCGTGGTGGTGGCCGTTGCCCCTGGCTCTGGTGTCGGGTGCGGTCGTCGCCCTGGTCGTTCTGCGGTTTCCCGGCCGTGGCGGACACATTCCGGCGGGCGGCCTGCACGCCGGAGGCGCATCGAAGACCGCCGTTCCCGGCGTGGTCCTCGCCGCGCTGGCCGGCCTGCCGCTGGGAGCCGTGCTCGGGCCCGAGGCGCCGCTGATCGCCCTGGGCGGCGGCCTGGCGCTGGCGTTCCGGGATCTCGTACGCGTTCCCGCGACCGAGGCGAACACGGCGTTGCTCGGTGCCGCGGGCGCCGCGTCGGCCATCTCCGCGATCTTCGGAAGTCCGCTGGTGGCGGCCGTGCTGCTGATGGAAGTGGCCGGAGTGGGCGGGCCGCGGCTGTTCGCGGTGATGCTTCCGGCCCTGCTGGCCAGTGGAGTCGGTGCCATCGTGTTCACCGGCTTCGGAGACTGGACCGGACTGAAGACCGGAAGCCTCGACATCGGACTGCCCGCGCCCTCCGCCCTCGATGCCGGGGACGTGGTGTGGTCGGTGCTCCTGGCGGTTGTCATCGGGGCGGCCATCCACTGGATCATCGTGGGCGGACGGATCGCGGCGCGCCTCGTGGTCGCGCATCCGTTGCGGAACACGGTGCTCTGCGCACTCGGCGCGGCCGCCTGCGCGGCGCTCTACGCGGTCCTGACCGGCCGTTCGCCGTCCGACGTCGCCCTGTCGGGCCAGGCCACCCTGGGGCAGCTCGCCACCGACCCGCACGTCTGGTCGGTCGGCAGACTGGTGGCGGTCCTGGTGTTCAAGGGCGTCGCGTACGCGCTCTGTCTGGGAAGCCTGCGCGGTGGTCCGGTCTTCCCCTCGCTGTTCCTGGGCGGCGCGATGGGCGCGCTGCTCGCGCCGCTGCCGGGGCTCGGCGTCGTGCCGGGCATGGCGGCGGGCATGGCGGCCTCGTCCGCCGCCGCGCTCCGGCTGCCGGTCAGCTGTGTGGTGCTGGTCGTGCTGATGGTGGGCAACTCGGGAACGGTGCCGGTGATCGTGCTCGCTGCCGTGGTGTCCTTCGTGACCACCGAACTGCTGCCGCAGGGGCCGGGAATCCCGGTGTTCAGCGATGGAGCGCGTCGAGCGCCTCGTCCAGCGTCGTCGCGGCCATGATCAGCGAGAGATGGGTGAAGGCCTGCGGGAAGTTGCCGAGTTGCTCCCCGCTGGGGCCGATCTCCTCGGCGAACAGGCCGACGTGGTTCGCGTACGTCTGCATCTTCTCGAAGGCATAGCGGGCCTGGGGGAGGCGCCCCGCGCGGGCGAGGGCGTCGACGTACAGGAAGGTGCACAGACTGAAGGTCCCTTCGGAGCCGCGCAGTCCGTCGGGCGAGGCACCGGGGTCGTAGCGGTAGACCAGGCTGTCGGAGACGAGGACGCGGTCCATGGCGTCGAGGGTGTTGAGCCAGCCGGGGCTGCGGGGGGCCAGGAATCCGACCCGGGGGACGAGCAGCAGGGAGGCGTCCAGGACGTCTCCGCCGTAGTACTGGACGAGGGCCTGCTCCTTCTCGTTCCAGCCGCGATCCATGACCTGTTCGAGGATCGCGTCCCGGGCCCGGGTCCAGCGCACGGTGTCGGCCGGCCTGCTGAACTCCTGCGCCAGCTTCAGCCCGCGGTCGAACGCGGCCCAGCACATGACCCGGCTGTAGGTGAAGTCCTTGCGTCCGCCCCGCGTCTCCCAGATGCCCTCGTCGGGCCGGTCCCAGGAGTCCGCGAGCCAGTCGAGGGTGGCGGCGAGCCCCTTCCAGCCGTGGTAGCCCGTCTGCGCGCCGACCTCGCGGCCCTCGGCCAGGGCGTAGAGGGCCTCGCCGTAGATGTCGAGCTGCAGTTGGTCGGAGGCGGCGTTGCCGGCCCGGACCGGGTAGGAGCCGCGGTAGCCCTCGAGGTGCTCCAGGATCTCCTCCGTCAGATGAGGGTCGCCGTCGACCCGGTACATGATCTGGAGGGGTTCGTCGTCGGGGCCCTCGCGGGCGCCCAGGCGGTCGCCCAGCCAGCGGGTGAAGCGGGTCGCCTCCTCCACGAAGCCGAGGTCGAGCAGGGCCCGCACCGAGAGGGAGCCGTCCCGCACCCAGGTGTACCGGTAGTCCCAGTTGCGCTCGCCGCCGACCTGCTCGGGCAGTCCCATGGTGGCGGCGGCGACCGGGGCGCCCGTGGGGGCGTACGTGAGGAGCTTGAGGGTGATCGCGGAGCGGTGCACCATGTCCGTCCAGCGGCCGTGGTAACGCGAGGTACGCACCCACTTCTGCCAGAAGTCGACGTTCTCCCAGAGACCTTCGGCGACCCCCTCGGTGGTGGGGGGCGGTGGCGCCTCCCCGTCCGGCGCGCAGACGGTGAACACCACGGCCGCCGTCTCCCCGGCGTTGAGGGTGATGGTGCCCCGGACGTCCTGACCGTCCCGCTCAAGCGGGATGGTGGCCTGGAGGTAGGCGGTCGTCCCGGGGGCCCGGAACGTCGCCGTCTCCTGCATCGGCTTGTCGTGCGTCAGGTCGAGTTCGTGGGCGGCCCGCGCGTAGTCGAACCGCGGCCGGCATTCGAGGGTGAAGCGTACGGTGCCGCGCACCGAGCGGATGACCCGCACCAGGCTGTGCCGGTCGGTCGCCGTCGGGCCCGGCAGGACCGGCATGTGGTCGACGATCTCGCCGACTCCGTCGGGTGACATGAAACGGGTCACCACGACGGCGGTGTCCGGGTAGTAGAGCTGCCTCCAGGTGCCTTCGGGGTGGTCGGGCGCGAGGAGGAAATAGCCGCCGCCGTCGTGGTCGAGCAGCGCGGCGAAGATGCTCGGTGAGTCGAAGCGCGGGGCGGCGAACCAGTCGATCACGCCTTGGGACGAGACCAGAGCAGCGGTCTGAAGGTCCCCGACGAGCCCGTGGTCGGCGATGGGCGGATAGCGATCCATGCTGCTCTCCTTGTCAGGCGTGTCAGGCGGTTTCAGCCTTGACCCGCCCGGAACGGACGGCGTCGACGAGTGCCCGGTGGTCCTGCTCGTTCTGGTCGGCACAGCGCTCGGTGAACGTCACCGGCGCCCGGTCGAAGACCTCTCCCCCGCCCAGGTAGGCGGCGATGGCGATCCGGTCCCCCGATCTCGCGTGCGCGCGGGCCAGCGTGGCACCGCACGGTTCACCGAAGGCCCGCTTCCCGTCCGGCACCATCGGCTCGGGCTCGGCGATGCCCTTGTCGCGGGTGCGTGCCTTCGACACCGACCGCGACCAGCGCGCGCTGGCCCGCGCGCGCACCTCCTGGAAGACGTGGGTCCGCACCCAGTCCTCGTCGAACCGGGCGTACCAGACGGGGAGATTGCCCAGCTCGGCGAAGCGCCGCCGCCATTCGCGGTACGACCGCACCGTCGACCGCACGACGCAGGCCCGCTCCTTGGCGCTGAAGGCGTTCGCCCGGCCGGCGACGACGAAACTCGTGCACAGCCGCTTGACGTCCCACTCCCACGGGCCGGGCCGTGTCTCGTCGAAGTCGTGGATGTCGAACATCATGCGCCGCTCGGGCGAGGCCGGCAGCCGGAAGTTCAGCAGGTGCGCGTCGCCGCACACCTGCGTTGTGATCCCGCTGCGGGGAGTGCCGGCGAGGTCCCCGGCCATGATGGCGGCGGCCCCCCGACAGAAGCGGAACGGTGACTCGGTCATCCTCCTGCAGCGGATCGGTACGAGCTCGGGCAACCGGGTCGCGGACTGCGCCTCGATGACGTCCACGGGGTCGGGTCGCTTCTGAGCGGGAGCGAACTCGGCATGGCTGGAGCGGGGTACGGCGGCCCGGGCGGCCTTGCCGGTCTCGGCCCGCTCGCGGGACGTGCAGTGCCGGACGACGCCGTCGGCCGGGTGCTGCGAGGTCATCGCAGTCGGTCCGCGATGCGATCACCGACACGCAGGGCGTTGGCGATGGCCGTCAGCGACGGATTGACCGCTCCGATGCTCGGGAAGAAGCTCGTGTCGACGACGTACAGGTTGTCGAGGTCGTGGGCCTTGCAGTCGACGTCGAGGGCGGAGTCGGCGGGGTCGCGGCCGAAGCGGACGGTGCCCGCCTGATGCGCCGTGGCGCCGATGGGCATGCCCTTGTGCAGGTAGATGCTCCGCGACAGGAGATGGTGTTCGTGCATGCCCAAGTGGCTGAGCATGCCCTGCAGTTTGTGCCGCAGGTGGTTCAGTCCGGCGATGTTGTTCTTCTCGTCCAGGGCCAGGTGGATGCCGCCGTCCCGGTCCAGCGTGACGCGGTTGTCGGGGGTGGGCAGGTCCTCTCCGCACAGCCAGAAGTCGACCGCGTGGTGGGCCAGCACCTCGAAGGGCATGTCGGGAGAGACGGCCCCGGCCCAGCGGGGCGCCTCGCCGTGGATCTGTTCGGAGTCGGACTTGCCGAGCATCTGGATGCCGCCGAGGGGATACTCCCAGTCGTCGGATCCCAGGTACCAGTCGTGCAGGGCCAGGGTCTTCTGGAACCTGGTGTCGTTCGGTTCCCTGGACACGGCCATCAGGGCGAGGTTGTTGTGCCGCATGTAGTGCCGGCCCACGACATCCGAGCTGTTGGCCAGCCCCTGCGGATGCCGGTCGTTCGCCGAACGCAGCAGCAGGACGGCGGAGTTGACGGCGCCGCAGGCGACGACCACGATGTCCGCGCTGAACTCCACGGTCGAACCTTCGCCACCCCCGTCCCCGACCGTCGCGACGACCGAGGTGACGCTGCGGCCGGTCGCGTCCGTCTCCAGGCGCCGTACGTCCGCGTGGGTGACCATCTCGACGTTGTCGTGTTCCAGGGCGGGGTCGACACAGATGACCTGTGCGTCGGACTTCGCGCCGACCAGGCAGGGGAAGCCGTCGACACGGTCGCAGCGGATGCAGGCGCTGGTGTGCGTGGCCCGGCCCCGGTCGTCCTGGGTGAGGTTCACCCCGATCGGGAGGTGGAAGGGGTGCAGCCCCTGCTTCTCCAGGTCGTGGCTGAGCTGCTGGATGCGCGGCTCGTGCTGGACCGGCGGATACGCGTACTGGGCGCTGGTGGGCCCCTCGGTCGGATCCTCGCCGTGCCGGCCGTGCACGAGGTAGAGATGCTCGGCCTGGGTGTAGTACGGCTCGAGTTCCTCGTAGCTCAGTGGCCAGGCGGGGGAGATGCCGTCGTGGTGGCGCAGCTCGCCGAAGTCCTCGGGGCGCAGCCGGAAGAGCGCGGCGCCGTAGAACTTGGTGTTGCCGCCCACGTAGTAATTGACCTCGGGCGGGAACTGGTTTCCGTGTTTGTCGAACCAGAATTCCGGCGCGCGGTATTTCCCTTTGACGAAGACGGCGGTGGAATCCCAGTTGTCGCGTTCACGAGGAAGATAGTCCCCGCGTTCGAGAAGGAGGATCCGTTTCCCCGTGGCGGCCAGGCGGTGGGCTATCGTGCCACCGCCCGCACCGGTGCCGACGATGATGACGTCGTAGTGCTGTGCGTCGGTCATGCAGGCCACCGTCCCCACTGCCCGCCGTGGGCATCTGCCCCAAGTCCCAAGGTATCCCTGGGGGATATCTCCGGCGAGTTGGACTATTCGGGTGAGCCGAGGCGCCGGGACACCGCGGGTTCCCGGGCGATGACCGCGCCGGCGGTGATCCCGGCGGCGATGACGACACAGAGCCCGATCAGCCATGACAACACCGTGAAGACCGCACCCAGCGACCCGTAGCGGTCCAGGCTGCGGTTGAGCGCGCTGGGCACGTACAGCTTGGCGACCACCGTCAGCGCGGTCATGGCCACCCCGGTCAGGAGCGAACCGGGCAGCAGGGGCAGCCAGGGGACGCGCGCGGCGAGGAGCAAGTGCTGGGTCCACCACCAGACGCCCACCTGGGTGACCAGCAGGAGCGGCAGGCCCAGCCACGCTCCCGCGCCGAATCCGGTGCGCAGCGGTCCCTGCAGGGCGAGGATGAACAGCCAGACCGCGATCCACACGAGCCATCTCCAGGCGGCGATCCGTGGGCTCGCGCTCGGCAGCCGCCAGGCGCGTTGGCACAGGCGCTGCATCGCCCGGCTGCACGCGGTGGCGGAGAGCAGCACCATCAGTGAGCCGACCACCCCGACGCTCTGCTGAAGGTCCGCGGGATTGGCCTGGAAGATCTTCTTCAGCTCCTGTTCGGAGGAGCCGTTGATACCGAAGACGTCGTGCAGGGAGGAGACGAACTCCCTGCGCACTGCCTGCGGGGCGAAGGAGGCGACCACGAAGAGCAGCGGAACGGCGGTCAGGAAGACCTGGGCCGCCAGCCGGGTCGCGGAGTCGAGCAGGTTCACCGCGATCAGATGCGAGGTGAGGCGGGTGACCACCGGGAAGCGCTCCTCGGTGGTGCCGCGCAGCCGCCCTAGCCGCGCCCCCAGCTCCGCCGCCCGCCCGCGCAGGCGGCTCGTCCTGCCGTCGGTGGGCGAGCCGGATCCTCTGCCTGCGCGCATTCCGCTCCCCGGGTCGGGACTGGGCTCCACGCCCCGAGGCGTGACCACGCCACCAGGGTGCCGTCCCGGGCGGCCGCCCGCCTGCGGCGCGAGCGCCGTACGGGGGAGATGCCGCCCGAGGAGTTCCGGACGGCGGCGCTGAATTGTGGGTGCGGGCGGCAGCGGTGACGATGGGGCCATGCGCGCATCCGGCGCCGCCCCGAGCCTCACGCGGCCGTGCGGGGGCAGCGATGGTCCTTGACCTGGTCCTCATCGGTCTGGCGATCGCCGTGAACCCGTTCTCGGTCACCGCGTTCGTGCTGGTGCTGTCCGCGCGGGGCGGGATCTGGAACGGGCTGGCCTTCGTCCTCACCTGGCTGGCCAGTTTCGTCGCGATCATCGCCGTGGTGCTGCTCATGACCGGCGGGAAACCGCCGCCGCCCAAGTCGGCGCCCTCCACGGCCGCCCTGGCCGCCAAACTGGCCATCGGCGTCGGTCTCGTCTGGTACGGGGAGCGCACCCGCCGCGGGAGGGGCAGGCGGCACACGTCCCCCGGGATGATGTCCCGGCTCGACCGGATGTCCCCGTGGACGGCGGCCGGGCTGGCGCTGTTCCTTCAGCCCTGGGGGCTGGTGGCCGCCGGTGCCGCCACCGTGGTGGAGGCGGACCTCTCCCACGCCGCCTCGTACGCGGCGCTGATGGGCTACTGCCTGCTGGCGAGCTCCAGCCTGCTGGCCATGGAGATCTACGCGACCTTCGCCCCCGACTCGTCCCGCGTACGGCTCGGGCGGCTGCGGACGTGGCTGGAGGGCCATCAGGACCAGGCGATCGTGACGGTGTGCCTGTTGCTGGGGCTGTGGCTGGTGGGCAAGAGCATCTACCAGCTGACCACCTCGGCCTGACCGGCCATCACGGGACCGCCGGGGGGACCTCTCATTAGCGTCTCCAACGGCGCCTCTCGGGCCCGGTGGCACCCCCCCAGGTCATCGGTTCGACAGGGGGGACCAGCCATGCCGGGCCCGGAGGCCAGCGGCCCTCTTGCAGGACCACGAAAAACATAACGGGGGGGGACGACCGCCGTCGCAGGATCGCCAGAGGGACGACCGCCGTCACAGGATCGCCAGGGGATTGACGGGCGAGCCGGTGGCCGCGGGCAGTCGGAGCGGGGCGATCACACACAGGAACGACCAGCGGCCTTCCCGCGCGCAGATCGGCGCGAGGTCCTCGAACCGCAGATAGTCGAGCAGATGCAGCCCCATAGCGTGGACGGCGAGCACATGCACCGGGAAGGCGATCCCTCGCACCGCGCTCGGGGCCGTGTCGTTGTTGCCGTCACTGCCGAGTACCGCCACCTCCCGGTCGGCCACGAACTCCATCGCCGTCGGATGGAGTCCGGCACGGGCGGCGGCCACGTCCCAGGGGCCCAGCTCCTCGCGGCGCCGGCGGTGGCCGACCCGTACGAGCAGGATGTCGCCGCGGCCGACCCGCAGCCCCTGCCGGGTCTCGGCGGCGGTCAGGTCCTCGGCGGTCACATTCGATCCGGGTTCGAGCCAGGAGACCCCGTGCACCCTGGGTATGTCGAGGAGGACCCCGCGTCCGACGATGCCGTCACGGGCCAGCTCGACGGACAGGACGCTCGCACCCTCCGGCGACAGCACGTCCGCAGCCGGTATGCCGCCGTGCAGCGTGCCGTCGTAGATGACATGGCACAGCGCGTCGAGGTGACTGTCCACATCGCCGTGCACGTTCATGGCGAAGCGGTCCCGCGCGAAGTCCAGGCCCTCCGGGACCGGTTCGCCGCCGGCCGGAGCGGTGAGCCGGTGCTCAGCCGGATCGGCGTCGTCGGGTTCGACACGGGTCTCCACGGGGGCGGCGAGCGACACCGTGCGTCCCAGGCGCACCTCGCGGACGGCCGCCAGCACCTGTTCCGCGGTGATCGTGTCCAGGGCGCCCCGGCGCGTGCCGCCGCCGGAGGCCATGCCGCGCAGTTGGCGGTAGAGCGACCGGAACTCGGCCTCGCTCAGCTCGTCGGGCATCGGCATGTCCCCAGCCTCCGACAGAAGCCGGATTCCGGCACGCCGAGTTGCCGGGGGCGGACACCGCCGCGCTAATTAAGGAGCGACCTGTCCACGTCACAAGCCGGCGCACCGCACCGGAACGCGGAGGTCCGGATGGACATGATTCATGTCCGTGCGGTGTGCCCGCCGGATCTCACGCAACGCACCATGTCCCTGCTGGGCGACGAGCCGTGCGCCTTGAACCTGGTCCTCCAGACGGGCAGCGTACGCAACCCCGACGGTGACGCCATCGAGTGCGACGTCCTGACCGGGGCCGCGAACGAGGTGTTGCGCGGCCTGCGGGACCTGGGCCTGGAGCGCCACGGCTCCATCGCCCTCGATCCGGTGGACACGCTGTTCTCGGAACACGCCGCGAGGACCGGGGCCGAGCAGCTCGGGGCCCTGCCGAGCGCACCGGTGTGGGCGCAGGTGGAGGCGCGGATCCGGGCCGAGGGCAGATACCCCCCGAGCTTCTACCTCTTCCTGGTCATCGCCGGGCTCATCGGCGCGGTGGGCATCATCACCAACTCCCAGATCCTCATCGTCGCGGCCATGGTGGTCGGACCCGAGTACGGGGCGATCACCAGCGTCGCCCTCGCGATCGACCGTGGCTCCCGGCCGAGAATCCGGCAGGGCCTGTCGGCCCTGCTGCTGGGCTTCGTGCTGGCTGTTGCCGCGACCTTTCTCTTCTCGCTGCTCGTCCGGGGCTTCGGGCTCCAGCCGAGGGCCTTCGAGCTGGGTGTCAGACCCGTCTCGAATCTGATCAACACCCCCAACTTCTTCTCGGCCGTGGTGGCGGTGCTGGCCGGCGTCGTCGGCATCGTCTCGCTGGCCGAGGCCCGGACCAGCGCACTCCTCGGCGTCTTCATCTCGGTGACCACCATTCCGGCCGGGGCCGACATCGGGGTCTCGTGCGCGTTCGGCAGCTGGGACGAGGCCTGGGGGTCGCTGCTCCAACTCCTGCTCAACATCGTCGTACTGATCCTGGTCGGGACCGGCACGCTCAAGTGCCAGCGGGCGATCTGGCGGCGGGTGGGCGAACGCCGGCACCGGCGCGAGGTCAGGCGGACGGCGTAGGAGCGGACGGCGCCGGTGGGGACAGCGTCGAAGCGGCCGTGGTCGAGGGAGCCCCGGTGTCCAGGAACTCGCGGATCGCGAAGCCGACCAGCACGATCACCACGGTCCACACCACGACCCACGTGGTCGGGTAGCTCCAGGTGAACAGCACGATCGCGGCGACCGCCAGGATCGCGGCGCCGATCCACCGCTTGAAGCGGTGCACGAACCGGCCGACCGGACCCAGCGGGAGCCCCGCCGACACCGCGACGTCACGCAGGGCGCCGATGCCTCTCCGGCAGCCCGTACGGATGAGGACGGCGATCCGGGACGGCCCGACGAGGAAGGCGCCGGCGGCCGTCACGAGCGCGAGCGCACCGACCGCGCGTGCACCGGCCCGCAGGAACCTGACCAGCGAGTCGAACACTGTGGCGGCGGCGTCCTCGGACGCCCCGACGGGCAGATGATCGAGGTAGATCGCCCGCGCGAGGGCGAGGACGATGCCGAGCACGACCATGGCGGCGAACACCCCGAGCGCGGCCCCGATCAGGGCCCGGCGACGGTTGCCGGCCAGATACACGCCCACGGCGGCGATCAGCACGGCGATGACGGGGAGCCAGCCGCCGATGATGTCCAGCACCCTCAGATACGTCTTGATCTTGCCGACGTCCTTCGACGCGAACACCACGAAGTCCGTGTGGATGGCCGGAATCCGAGCGGCCGGCTTGAAGCCGGCGCTGACCAGTCGGTCCTTGACCTGGGCCACGATCGGCGCCACGTCGATCGTGACCTGACCGTTCTTGGCGGACACCGCGCCGGTGGCGTTGCCCGTGAGGGCTTTGTCCAGCGCGCTGTGGGCCCGGCGGTTCGCGTCCACCCAGACGGTGTCGAAGGCCTTGCTGGAGACCACCCGCTGCACGGTGTCGCCGACCAGACTCTTCAGACCGCTGGTGATCGGGCCGCCCAGGTCGCCGAGGAGCGTGGCGACCCTCGGCGGGGCACCCTTCTCCGCCGCCGCCTGCTCCAGATCCTTGACCAGCGCGTCCACGTCGATCTGCGCCAGGACCGCGGTGGTGACCCGGTTGGTGACCGCCTTCTGCACATCCGGATCGCTCGCCAGCGGTCCCACGGTGGCGACATAGCGGTCCGTGTCCCGGACGATGTTGTTCGCCCAGACCGCGACGACGGCCAGCAGCGACAGCAGCGAGGCGAGGAGAATCAGCAGGACCGAACCCGTCGAGCGGAGCCAGTGGTGCCGCGCGGCCCCCGCCGGCCCCTTGCTCTCCAGAGCGCTCACCCGGTGCCGAAGCTCGTCCAGCTCGTTGCGCTCCCGCGCCGAGAGCCGCTGCTCGCCGGACGGTTCTGGGGGCTTCTCGTCCGGGTCCGGTGGAGGGGGGCTGCTCGTCATGATTCCAGCAGAGGGGTACGGATCCGATCCCGCGACCCGGACCGGCCCGGCGGGTGAACGCCGCACCGAGGTGCGGCGCCTTCCGTCCGATGCTGCAATGGAATCCGGGGCCCGTGGATGCGCAGGCATGCGGGGACAGGGGGAATTCCAAGACCACCCAGGGGTGAAGCCGTGAGCGATTCTGCCGTGAGTGATGAATTCGCTGAAATGGGCCCTATCGATTACATAGTCGTCGAGTTTCCCGGCAACCGCATGACCGGCGAAGGCCTTCCCCTGCTGGTCGACCTGGTGGACCGCGGCCTCATCCGGATCCTCGATCTGATGTTTGTCAGAAAGGACGAGGACGGATCCGTGGTCGGCCTGGAAATCGCCGACCTCACCGGCGACGGAGCCCCCGACCTCGCCGTCTTCGAGGGCGCCTCCTCCGGCCTGCTGGGCGAGGACGACATCGAGGAGGCGGCCAGTGCCTTGGAGCCCGGCAACTCCGCCGGAATCCTGGTCTACGAGAACCTGTGGGCCGCCCCCTTCGCCACCGCCCTGCGCCGCGGTGGTGCGCAGATGGTGGCCTCCGGGCGCATCCCGGTGCCGGCCGTGCTGGCGGCGCTGGACGCGACGGAGTAGCACACGGCCGCCGCCCGCGCGTTCGGGAGGCATCGCCGCCGTACCTGTGAGCGCCTGATCCGTCAGGGGCCCCGGCGCTCGGCGCAGTGCTCGACGGCGGCCCGCACCCGGGCGAGGTTCGCCGGAAGGGCGGCCGTGGCATCCAGGGTCAGGCCCGGCTCGTCCGGCTCCAGTGGTTCCAGCGTCTCGAACTGCGAGTCGATCAGCCGGGCGGGCATGAAGTGGCCGGTGCGCCGGGACACGCGGTCCCGGGCCGTCGCCCGGTCCAGGGCGAGGTACAGGTACCGCAACGCCGGCCCCCCGGCCTCCCGGAACTCGTCACGATAGGCGCGCTTGAGGGCCGAACAGGCGACGACCAGTCCCTCGCGGGCCTCGGCGGAGCGACGGATGCGGTCGGAGAGGGCACGCAGCCAGGGCGCGCGGTCGGCGTCGTCCAAGGCGTGGCCCGAGGTCATCTTCGCGATGTTCGCCGCGGGGTGGAAGTCGTCGCCCTCGACGAACGCCAGGCCGAGCCCTACGGCGATCGCTTGGCCGAAGGTGGTCTTCCCGGATCCGGACACGCCCAGGACCACTATGATCGGCGGCCTTTTCCCGTCCCCTTCGCCACGTCCGGCGCCGCCCCCGGTCACGGGTTCTCGGGTTCCCGGCCCGGTGCCGTCTGCCGCAGATCCCCCTCGGTGAGGGGCTGGAGGGCCCCGCGGGTGTCCAGCCGGTAGAGCAGGACGAGCGGCGGCCCGACGAGCACCACCGCGATGACCGTGACCAGCATCAGCCAGCGCAGCGTCGTCGGCGCGCCGGCCGCCTGGGACACGGTCAGTGAGGTGGGGATGAGATAGGGCCGCTGAGCCAGTCCCCAGGCCACGACGACGAGGGCCACGCTGCCGATCGCGGTGACCCTCGCCCAACCCGTCGCGACGTGGTACAGCAGCCAGGCGGTGGTCAACGCGCAGACGACGGCGATGAGCACGAGGACGAGACCGGTTCCGCCGGTCAGCCCGTCGTGGACGTACGGCGCGTCGTCGTGGGTCACGGCGAGGCCGACGATCCCCAGCACGGCGAGGACGACGAGACTGCACCAGGCCCGCAGCCGGAAGTAGCCGACGAGGTCGGGGGCGTCGAAGCGGCGGGCGTCGGCGGTCAGGAACACCGCCCCGAGGAAGGCGGTCGCGGCGACGGTGAGCAGCCCGGCGATCACGGAGGTCCCGTTGGACCAGGCGTCGGCGGACGCCTGCGTGCCGGGAGCCACCCGGCCCGTGGCGATCCCCCCGACCGCCGCGCCGAGGAAGAAGGGGGTCAGCAGTGAGGAGACGGCGAAGGCGGCGCCGTAGACCCTGCGCCGGGCGAGGCGCCGGGTGGGCTTGCGCAGGGCGAAGCCGGCACCGCGCAGGACGAGTCCCACAGCCGCGAGTGCCAGCGGGAGCCACATGGCGGAGAAGACCGTCTGGAACAGGACCGGGAACCCGGTCCACATGATGACCAGGACGAAGATCAGCCAGACGTTGTTGGTCTCCCACACGGGTTCCATGGCGTGGTCGATGAGCCACCTGGGGCGCTTGCCGCGTTCGGCGCCGCCCGCGACGAGGTCCCAGAATCCGGCGCCGTAGTCCGTGCCACCGGCACACGCGTAGGCGGCCACCGCGGCCAGCAGCACCCAGGCGACGACGTCCTCGATCATTCGTCCCCCCTGTCCCCGCTCGCGGTGGTCGACAACGGGCGGGGCCCGTAAGGAGTGTCGCCCTCCAGGTCCTCGGCGGCGGCATCCGCGGGCGCGCCCTCGTCGGCCAGCCGCCAGCGGTGGCTCATCTTCACAAGGACGGTCAGGAAGGAACCGAGGACGAGGACGTAGACCACCACGACGATGCCGAACATCGTCCACAGGGACGCGGCGCGGGTGCCCGTGACCGCCTCCGAGACCCGCATGTTCTGATAGACGATCCAGGGCTGTCGGCCCACCTCGGTCGTGATCCAGCCGCACTCCACGGTCAGCAGGCAGGCGGCGCCGGCGAGGGCGGCACACCGGAAGAACCAGGGCGACCGGGGCAGTTCACGACGCCGCAGCCGGCACCAGCCGTACCAGAGCGCGAGCAGTACGAGCAGGCTTCCGACGGTCACCATGATGTCGAACGCCCAGTGGGCGATCGTGGCCTGAATCACTGTCGGGCGGTCGCTCGCCGGGACCGATGTCAGTCCGGTCACCTCGGTGGCCGGTCTGAATCCGGCAAGGATCGAGTCCAGTTGGGGGATCTTGATCCCGCCGGAGACCGATCCGTCGGCATGCAGACGTCCGAAGAGGTACTCCGGTACGTGGGTGTCGGTCTTCCACACGAGCTCGGTGGCCGCGAACTTCACCGGCTGCTTGTGGAAGACGGAGCGGGCGATGGAGTCCCCGAGCACGAACTGGACGGGGGTGAGGATCGCGGCGACGGTGAACGGCACGGTGAAGCCGAGCCGGTGGTAGCGGTCCCGGCGGCCGCGCAGCAGACCGACCGCGTACACCCCGGCGACGACGTATCCGGCGGTCAGGACCACGCCGACCACGAAGTGCCAGTACTCGGGGCCGAACATCGGTGTGAAGACCGCCTGCCGCACATTGACGTTCACCGGCCTGCCGGACGCGTCGAGAGTGAAGCCGCGCGGGGTGTTCATCCAGGCGTTCGCGGCCACGATGCCGAACGCCCCCATCAGGGCGGCCAGCGGCAGGGGCAGGCCGAGCCAGAAGTGCGTCCACGGCTTGAGCCGGCGCCATCCGTACAGGTAGATGGCGATGAGGATCGCCTCGAGGAAGAACGCCCAGGCCTCGATCCCGAAGCCGAGGCCGAAGACATCTCCCCACCGGCCCATCATCCCCGGCCACAGCAGACCGAACTCGAAGGACAGCACGGTGCCCGTCACGATGCCGATCGCGAACTGCACGGCCATGACCGCCGACCAGCGCCGTGCGAGCAGCAGGGCTACGGCGTCGCCCTTGCGCAGCCCGCGGTAGTGCATGAGGAGCGTGATGGCGGGCAGGGCCACGCCGAAGGGTACGAGCAGGATGTGGGAGGCCAGGGTGAAGGCCATCAGCTCCCGGGCGGGGAGGAGTTGTGGTGGGCCGTCCGCGAGAAGGTGGCCGATTGCGCTGTTCACATGACCTCGGTGGTTCGTTCGGGATGGCTGGCGGGCCCTGCGCTTCAGCCGCCGGTGGCGAAACCGGGGAACAGCGTCATTCCGCCGTCCACGTAGATCGTGGTGCCCACGACGTAGTCGAAGAGGTCGGACGCGAGCGCGGCCACCGCGTTCGCGATGTCGTCCGGGTCGCCCACGCGGCGGTAGGGGATGAGCCGGAGGAGGTCGGCCTCGGCCTCGGGGGTGTCCCAGGCGTCGCGGTTGATGGGCGTGCGAATCGCGCCGGGAGCGACGGCGTTCACCCGGATCCCCTGCGGCGCGAGCTCCTGCGCGAGGGTCGCCATGAGCATCTGCACCCCGCCCTTGGACGACGCGTAGTTCACATGGCCCGCCCACGGGATGATCTGGTGGACCGAACTCATGCAGATGATCTTCCCGGCCGATCGGGAGACCTCGGGGACGACGCCCCGTCGCAGGAACTCCTTGGTCGCTTCGCGGGCGCACAGGAACTGTCCGGTCAGATTGACGTCCAGCACCTTCTGCCACTGGGCCATGGTCATCTCGGTGACGGGAGCGTCGCGCTGGAGCCCGGCGTTCGCCACCATGACGTCGATGGTCCCGAACTCCTCGACCATGCGGGACACCATGCCGACGACCTGGTCCTCCTGCGACACGTCCGCCTCGTGCGCGTAGGCGCGCACACCGAAGCCCTCGATCTCGCGCACGACCTCTTCCGCGGCGTCCCGCCCGGACACGTAGTTCACCACCACGTCGGCGCCCACCCGGCCGAGGCCGATGGCCGTGGCCTTGCCGATCCCGGAATTCGCGCCCGTCACCAGTGCCTTCTGCCCCTTGAGGAGAGGGAAGGCAAGGGGTTGGCGACCGTCACTGCCGCTGGTTTCCACTCGTGTCTCCCTGTGGGTGCCGACGCGGATCATCGGAGGAATCCGCTTTTCGGAGGAATCCGCACCACAACGAAAACACTGGCGAGTCGGGACGGCTCGTCGGCACGTCCGCTGTCAGCCGGTCGAGGGGGACGACCCGGGCTGAACGGCCCAATGCGCCGTCGGGGTCGCCCGGGACGGCGCGCTCGGCTACTCGGTGCGGGGCTGCCGGCTGATTCCGACGCACAGCGCCCAGATGACGAAGGCGTCCACGGCGATCAGCACGATGGCCCAGACGGGGTAGTACGGCAGCCACATGAAGTTGGCGATCATCGACAGGCCTGCCAGGGTGATTCCGACCACGCGTGCCCACATCGCTCCGGTGAACAGGGCGGCGCCGGCGAGGACGACCAGGACGCCGAGGGAGAGGTGGATCCAGCCCCAACTCGTCAGATTGAAGTTGTAGGCGTAGTTGCGGGTGAGGACGAAGACGTCGTCCTCGGCGATGGCGGAGATGCCCTCGAATATCGCCATCACTCCGCCGAAGATCATCATGACTGCGGCGAAGGCGGTCCAGCTGGACGCCCACGGTCCGCCGCCCCCGGTCTCGTGTCGCTGGTGCATTCCGGTCGTGGTCATATCGAGCTCCTCCCATGTAGACCTCACCACTGACCTGTGACCGGTCGGTGGTCCACATTTCAGCTTGCCATGAGAGTCACCGACCGGCAGAACGGCGGAATTCCCGGGAGGCGGCGCCGATGCCGATGTGCGGTGGAATCCGTGCGGTGCTCCAATGAAGGTGTCCGATGCGTCGAGAAGAATTGCCCGTCGGCCAAGGGAGCGTGTTTATTCGCAGGCCGCTTTTCCAGAAAGGAATCCGCCGTGCCAGGTCTCCTTCGCGGGGTCGCCCGCACAGCCGTGGTGGCCGGTACCGCGACCGCCGTGTCGAACCGTGTGTCACGCCGTCAGCAGGGGCGATGGGCTCAGCAGGAGTACCAGGAGTCCCCGCCGCAGCCCGCGCCCGCCGCGCCGCCCCCGCCGTCCGCCCCGTCGGCCGACGACATGAGCAGCAGGATCGATCAGCTGAAGCAACTCGGGGAACTCAAGGCCCAGGGTGTCCTGACCGAGGCCGAATTCGAGGAGCAGAAGCGCAGGATCCTTGGGTAGTGAGGGTCCATGAACCTCACCACTCCGGAAGGCCTTCTGTGGGAGCCCAGTGAGCGCTGGGTGCGCGGGCGCAAGGGCGAGGTCACGGTCGTCGACAGCCGGCATCCCGTCCTCGTATGGGAGCCCGAGGTGCCCGTTCCGCTGTATGCGTTCCCGCGTGAGGAGGTCCGCGAGGACCTGCTCCGCCCGGCGAAGAACCCGCGGACCGGCACACACGCCGGGTCGCGGGTCTTCTACGACCTCGAAGTCGACGGCGAACTGATGGAGAACGCGGCCTGGACGTTCCCCGCCGAAGACCTGGCCGGCCACATCGCCTTCGAGTGGTTCCGCCGCAGCGGCCGGGGACTCGACCACTGGTACGAGGAGGAGGAAGAGATCTTCATCCACCCCCGTGATCCGCACAAGCGGGTGGACGCCCTCTCCAGCAGCCGCCACGTCGTCATCGAGATCCACGGCACGGTCGTCGCGGACACCCGCCGTCCGGTGCTCCTCTTCGAGACAGGCCTGCCGACGCGGTACTACATCCCGCGTGAGGACGTCCGGCTCGACCTGTTCGTCCCCGGCGACCTCAGCACGGGATGCCCCTACAAGGGCACCGCCGAGTACTGGTCGTGGCGGGGCGGCGGCGACGACCCCGCGAACCTCGTGTGGAGCTACCCGCAGCCACTGCCCGCGGTGGGCGCCGTCAAAGGCCTCCTCGCCTTCTACAACGAAGCGGTCGACATCACCGTGGACGGGGAACGCCTGGAGCGCCCCGTCACCTCGTTCACCTCGCCACTCTCGGCGCGACCGACGCCATGACGGCGGCGTGGGCCGCTACTCGGCCTTGTTGACGAAGTCGTCGGTGTACGTCTTGGACAGGTCGACGGGGTGACCCTTGACCGTCGGGTCGAAGGCGGAGAGGACCTTGTAGACGGTCTCGGGGCCGTCGGCGGGCATCAGACCGTCGGGGGAGTACATGCCCTTCTCGTTCTGGAGCGCCTTGGTGTAGACGGCCTTGCCGACGCCCGCGTAGTAGGCGGCCGGCATCCTGTCGGCGATCTCGGCGGCGGAGTGGGCCTGGATCCACTTGAGCGTCTCGACGTAGACGTTGACCAGCTTCTGCACCACCTCAGGGTTCTTCCGGACGTACCCGGTGGTGAGGTAGAGACACGAGGCCGGGTAGGTGCCGCCGAGCGTGGCCTTCGCGCCCGCGGCCGTGCGCATGTCGATCAGCGGCCTGGCCAGCTTCTTCCGCTCCAGCAGCGAGACGGTCGGCTCGGTGGTCATCCCGGCGTCGATCTGCTTGTTCTGCATCGCCGCCACGAAGGTGGAGCCCGCGCCGACGGCGACCGACGTGGCGCTGCCCTCCTTGACGCCGTTCTTCTCCTCCAGGTACTGGGTGAGGAAGTTGGTGGAGGAGCCGAGGCCGGTCACGCCCAGGTGCTTGCCGCCGAAGTCCGCCGGGCTCTTGACGCTGCCCGCCTGGTCGGTGCGGACCATCTCGACCTCGCCGGGGGCGCGGAGCAGTTGCACCACGGACTCGGTGGACCTGCCCTTGGACCGCAGGTCGACGGTGTGGTCGTAGAACCCGACCACCGCGTCCACCTGGCCGGAGATCATGGCGGTCTCGGCCTCGACCCCGTCCGGCTCGTCGTAGAACCGCACATCCAGGCCCTGCGCCTCGTAGTAGCCGAGCTCCCGGGCGAGTATCACCGGCAGATAGATCTGCTTGTCGAGGCCCCCGACCATGATCCGCACCGCGGGCGTGCCGTCGCCGTTCCCGGACGCGACCGCGGCGCTGGACCTGCCCCCTCCGCTGCAGGCGGGCACGGCCAGCGCGAGGGCGGCGCAGACGGCCCTGGCGAGCAAGGACGTGGTGACCGGCTTCATCACTGGTCTCCTTTGCGAGCGGGTGGGCGGGGAGATGCGGGCGTGGCGCAGAAGGTACCCGCCCGAGTGCTCGTGCTCACGGCCCGGGGCCGCCCAGGTGGCAGGTACCTGGGCGGCCCCGTGATCGGCGAGGCTCAGCCGTTCGGTCCTGCCGGGGTCGTGGTGGTCTTGAAGCCCTCGGTCTTGTTGGCCTGGATGGCGAAGTCATTGGTGAACGTCTTGCTGAGGTCCACCGACCCCTTCACATTGCCGACCAACTGCTCTGTCGCCAGAGAGGTCTTCGGACCACCGGCCGGCATGAGGCCGTCCGGCAGGAACTGACCCTTGTCCTGGGTCAGGGCCGAGATGTAGTCGGCCTTGGTCACCAACTGGTTCGACACGAACGACGCCGGCAGCTTGTTGGCGATGTCGGCCGCGCTGTGCGTGTTGATCCAGTGCATGGTGGCGACGAGCGCGTCGACGACCTTCTGCGTCGCGTCCTTGTGCGAGTTCACCCAGTCGGTGCGGGCGATCACACTGGCCGCGGGATAGGCACCGCCCATCGCCTGCGTGGCGCCGGCCGTGGTGGCCAGGTCGATCGCGGAGGCACCGACACCCTTCTTCTGGATCGCGGCGACCGTCGGCTGCGTCGTCATGACACAGTCGACCTTGCCGTTCTGCAGCGCGGCGATGGCCGTGGATCCCGCGCCGACCCCGATCCGGTGGTACTGGCTGGTCTTGACGCCCTTCTTGGCGGCCAGGAACTGGGTGAGGGTGTCGGTGCCCGAACCCAGGTCGGTGACGCCGAGGGTCTTGCCCTTCAGGTCGGCGCCCGAGGTGACGCCCGACTTCTTGGTGCACATCTCACGCTCGCCCGGCGCGCCGGAGAGCTGGACGACGTCCTCGACGGCCTTCCCCTTCGCCTGGAACTCGATCGTGTGGTTGTACCAGGCACCCGCCATGTCCACCTGCCCCGAGGCCATGGCTTCCTCGGCGCCGACGCCGCCGTCCTGCTCGGTGCTCAGCTGGACGTTGACGCCGTACTTCTTGTAGAAGCCGAGCTGCTGGGCGAGTTGGTACGGCAGGTAGATCTGCTTGTCGAGGCCGCCGGCCATGAGCCTGACCGTCGGCGTGGAGCCCGAACCGCCGCTCGCGGCGGATGAGTTACCGGAACAGGCGCTGACCGCGCCGAGGGCGAGAACGGTGAGCAGAGACGCGGCGACGGCGACGGGTCGTCTGGACATGGCTGACCACATTCCTTTGCTGAAGGTTCTGAGATGAAGCTGAGGGTTCTGAGATGAAGGGGGGAACTATGGGGGTGTCAGAGGGAGTTCGCCTCGGACGGCGCCGGCGGGCGCCACGACAGCAGCCGGTGCTCCAGCTTGCTGATCAGCCACTCGGCGCCGAGCACGATGACCGAGATGACGAGCATCGTCGCGAACACGCCGTTGGGGTCGAACTGGTTCTGGGCGGTCTTGATGACCAGGCCGAGCCCGCTCTGCGCGCCGAGCACCTCGCCGACCAGCGCGCCGACGATGGCGAAGCCGAAGGCGCTGTGCAGGCTGGCGATGATCCAGGTGAGCGCGGAGGGCACGGTGACGTGCCGGATGATCTGCAGCTGCGAGGCGCCGAGCACCTTGGCGTTGGCGAGGATGTTGCGGTCGACCTCACGGACGCCCTGGAAGGCGTTGAAGAAGACGATGAAGAACACCAGCACCGCGGCGAGCAGGATCTTCGGCAGCACGCCGATGCCGAACGCGACGATGAAGATCGAGCCGAGGACGATACGCGGGATCGCGTTGACTATCTTGATGTAGGGGCCGAGCACATCGGCGAGGAACCGGCTCTGGCCGAGTGCGACGCCGAAGATCACGCCGGCGACGGCCCCGAGGGCGAAGCCGACGAGCGCCTCCTGGATCGTTGTCCAGATGTTCGAGTAGAAGGACCCGAACTCGGTGCCGTGCTGGAAGAGGTCGACCAGCCGCTTGGCGATGCCGGACGGCTGCCCGAAGAAGAACGGGTCGACGATCCCCCAGGTGGTGAACGCCTGCCAGCCGCCGATGACGAAGGCCGCGAGGCCGATACGGCCCGCCCACACCAGCGCGATGCGCCGTCGGGCGGCGCGTTTGGCGGCGGCCGCGGCAGAGGACGGTGCGCCGTCCTTGACCAGCGGGGCGGAAACTGCGGACGTCGTGCTCATGCCGTACCTCCTGCGGTGCGTGCGTAGGCGCGCTCCACCTCCTCGCGCAGCGTTTCCCAGATCTGGTGCTGGAGTTCGATGAAGCGGGGCTGGAAGCGGATCTCCTGGACCGCGCCGCGCGGGCGGGGCAGGTCGATGTCGAAGACCGCCTTGACCGATCCGGGGCTGGACGTCATGACGACGACCCGGTCGGCGAGCGCCACGGCCTCGTCGAGGTCGTGGGTGATGAAGATGACCGACGGACGGATCTGCTCCCACAGGCCCAGCAGCTCGGTCGACATGATCGCCTTGGTCTGTACGTCCAGGGCGCCGAACGGCTCGTCCATGATCAGGATCTTCGGTTCGTTGATCAGGGCCGCGGCCATCGCCACGCGCTTGCGCATACCGCCGGAGAGCTGGTGCGGGTAGCGGTCCTCGAACCCGGACAGGCCCACCCGGCGCAGCCAGTCGCGCGCCGAGACCTGGGCCTTCTGCTTGGGGACGCCGCGGAAGACGGGGCCCATCAGCACATTGCCGAGGACGGTCTTCCAGGGCAGCAGCGCGTCGGTCTGGAACATGAAGCTGACGCCGTCGGTGACACCGTCCACCTCACGGCCGCCGACCTTGACCGAGCCCTCGCTGGGCCGGTCGAGCCCGGAGACCATGCTCAGGGTCGTCGACTTGCCGCAGCCCGTCGGGCCCACCACCGCGCAGAACTGGCCAGGCTCCACGGTGAACGAAACGTCCTGCAGCGCCGTGAACACCTCACCCGCGGGAGTCAGAAATCGTTTGGTGAGCCCTGAAATCTCGACTCGCGCGCTGTCCTGGCCGCTTTTGTCGGCGACCGTGCTCAACGCGGCATCGTTTCGCGAAGCCATCTGAGGCCGTCTCCTTCCTAACCTCGGGGTCGAGGAAGGCAGACGCTAGAGGCCGCCCCGTATTACGTCGCTGTTTCAGACGTATCTCGCGTTAGTTGTGTTAACCGGGGTTCTGCACGTTCTGCTCAGCGGGCCAGGGGTGGGCAGGATGTCCCTGGTGGGGCACAATCACGCCACCACGGGTTACGGCGAAGGGGCCGGGCCCGGCAGCAAGACAAGGGCGAAGGCACCTGTGATGCCCATCCGAATCCGGATCGGCCGCGCCGGGAAGGGGAGGCTCTCCGCGCGGATCCTGGCCAACCAGCTGGCCATCCTGACCCTCTCCGGAGCCATCGGTTTCGTATTGTTCGCGTTCGCTCAGCGGGCCGAGATCGACCGCTCCTACGAGCAGCGGGCGCTGGCCATCGCACAGACCACGGCCGCCGAGCCGCAGATCCAGCAGGCCATGGAGTACGGCGGTGGCGGCGACATCGTGCAGACCGTCGCCGAACGGATCCGGAAGGCGTCGAAGGCGTCGTACGTGGTCGTGATCGACCTGCACGGCATCCGCCACTCGCACCCCATCCCGGCACTGATCGGCGAGCCGGTGGGCGATCCGATCGCGGTGCTGGACGGCCTTCCCCACGTCGGCTCCGACCAGGGCGCGATCGGGCGGTCCGCCAACGGCAAGGCTCCGCTGTACGGGCCCACCGGCACGCTGGTCGGCGAGGTGTCGGCCGGCATCAAGGAACACTACGTACTTGGCGAGCTGTGGCGGGAGCTGCCCACCTTCGGTCTGTATACCACGATCGCCACCGCCCTCGGCTCGATGGCCGCGTTCCTGCTGGCCAGACGCCTGAAGCGGACGACGTTCGGGCTGGAGCTGGAGGAGATCGCCGGCCTGCTGCAGGACCGGGAGGCGATGCTTCACGGCATCCGGGAGGGCGTGGTCGCCTTCGACCCCGAGGGCCGGGTCACCGTCATCAACGACGAGGCCCGCCATCTGCTCGGTCTGGGCACGGCACTGGGCAGCCGGCTGGACGAGCTCCTGCCCGAGGGGCGGCTGCGCCGGGCACTGGACGGCAGCCTCACCGGGACCGACATCACGGTCCTCACCGACGACCACTGCCTGGCCGTCAACCGGATGCCGGTGACGCTGCACGGCCGCGCGCTGGGAGCGGTGGTCACCGTGCGCGACCGCACCGAAATGGTCGGACTGCTCAGGGAGCTGGACTCGGTACGCGGGCTGACGGACGCGCTGCGGGCCCAGCAGCACGAGTTCACCAACCGGATGCACACCCTGGCCGGGCTGCTGGACGTGGGGGAGTACGAGTCCGCGTACGAGTACGCCGTCGAGCTGGCCGGAGCCGACCAGGAGCTGACCGAGTCGGTGCGCGAGCACATCGGCAACGCCCTGATGGTGGGTCTGATCGTGGCCAAGACGACGGTCGCCGCCGAGCGCGGCGTACGGATCGTGCTGGGCGAGGACTCCGCGCTCGGCGAGCAGCCGCCGCATCTGCACCGGCTGCTGACCATCGTCGGCAACCTGCTGGAGAACGCCCTCGACGCCGCGGTCGGCGGACCGGCCCCGGCGGGCGGCCGGGAGGTACGGCTCACGGTCGTCGAGGCCACCACGGAGGTACTGGTGCGGGTGGCCGACACCGGACCCGGCATCGCGCCGGGCGCGGCCGAGTCCATCTTCGAGGACGGCTGGTCGACCCGGCCGGACCGTGGCACCGCCCGGCGCGGCCTCGGACTGGCCCTGGTCCACCGGCTGGTCCAGCGGCACGGCGGCACCATCACGGTCAGCGAGGGCCCCGGAGCGGTCTTCACCGTGACGCTGCCCCTGCCGGACGTCGCGCCCGCGCCGCAGGGCGCACTGTTCACGACGGCCCCGCTGGTACCGGCGGGCGCCCTGGCCGCGGCCGATGGAGGGGAGCGCTGGTGATACGGACCCTGGTGGTGGACGACGACTTCCGGGTGAACGGACTCCACTGCACATACGTGGCCCGCGTCGAGGGCTTCGAGGTCGTCGGCCAGGTGGCGAACGTGGCCGAGGCGCTGGACGCCGTCCGTACGCTCCACCCGGAACTGCTGCTCCTCGACATCTTCCTGCCCGACGGCAGCGGCCTCGACGTGCTGCGACAGCTGACCGGCGACGCGGGCGGCGCCCGCCCCGACGCCATCGTGATCACGGCCGACCGGGACATCACCTCCGTACGGACCGCGATGAAGCTCGGAGCCGTCGGATACCTCGTCAAGCCCTTCGGCGCCGACGCCCTGGCCGAGCGGCTCGCCGCCTACCGCGCACTCCAGCACCGGGTGGACGTCCTGGGCCCGGAGGCGGAGACCGACCAGGCCGACGTGGACGCCCTGTTCAGCGTCGTCCGCCCCACCGCCCTGCCCGCCGTACCGGCCAAGGGCCACTCCGCGCCGACCCTCGCCCTGCTCCACGAGGCGGTCCGCACCGCCCGCCGGGACGTGTCGGCGGCCGAGGCGGCGGACCTCACCGGCGTCTCCCGCGCCACGGCCCAGCGCTATCTGTCCTACCTCGTCCGGGAGGGCATGGTCCGACTGGAGCTCCGCTACGGCGCGACCGGCCGCCCCGAACACCGCTACCGCACCGTGTCCTGACATCGCGACCGGCGCCTGCGGCGCCCACTGAAGGCATGCTCACGGCGGGCCGCCGGCGACGATCCTCGACCGGCCGGCCGCGGCGGGGGACTGTCGAAGGGGCGGGACACATTCCCCACGTCACCCGGCCGCGGCGGTACGTCGCCGCCCTCACCCGCTTCGTCCGGGCATCCTGAGGCGCGGGCCCCGCCGCTCGTCGGTACTGTCGGAAGTGATCGCCGCTCGCTCTCCGCTCCTGGTTCCCCGACCGGGCGGCGGAGCGAAGGAGGCAGGGTGTCGTGACCGTGATCTCCCTGAAGTCCGCCCAGGTGCGGGAAGGACTCACGCTGCCCTACGCCGAGGCCGGCTACCCCAGTGGAACACCGGTCGTCTTCGTGCACGGGCTCGGTGACTCCTGGTGGGCCTTCGAGCCCCTCCTCAGGCGACTTCCGGCCGCCCTGCGCGGTTACGCGCCCACCCAGCGCGGCCATGGCGACGCCGACCGCCCTCCCGAGGGCTACACGCCCGAGGACTACGCCGCCGACCTCGTCGCCTTCCTGGACGCCGTCGACATCGACCGCTCCGTGCTCGTCGCGTCCTCGAGCGGCGGCGTGGCCGCCCGGATGGTCGCGGGCAGCCACCCCGACCGGATCTCGGGGCTGGTGCTGATCGGTGTACCCGGCACGCTGGAGGACAAGCCGGCAGTGACCGGGATACGGGAGGCCGTCGAGGAACTCTCCGACCCCGTACCCCGCGAGTTCGTCGAGGAGTTCGTCTCCGGCGCGGCGGACCGGCCCGTCGCCAGGGGCCTCGTCGAGACGATGATCGACGAAAACCTCAAGGTCCCCGCGTACGTCTGGCAGGAGACCCTGCGCGGGCTGCTCGACACCGATCTGCGCACGAGCCTCGCGGGCATCCTGGTGCCCACCCTCGTCATCTGGGGTGACCAGGACGGTCTGCTGCCCCGTGGCGACCAGCAGACCATCCTGGACGCCATCCACGGTTCACGCCTGATCGCCTACGAGGGCGCCGGGCACGACGTCCACTGGGAGCAGCCCGACCGCGTGGTCGCCGACCTCGCCGCCTTCGTCGCGCACCTCGGACACCCTGCGACTCCCGGCCCGTCATGAAGGCGTGCGGGACGGCCGATTGGCCGGTTACTTATTGAATACCCGCGGTTACATCCACCCGGCCGACAAGACTTGCTATCGTGTTACTCGTTGGTAGCAAGCCGAACGAGGGGCACGAGGGGCCGGCGTGTGCATCGCCGCTGCTCCTCGGGCGGGTTGGTCGAGACGGACTGTCCGGCAAGGGGGCCGGGCGGCCACGGCGCCTGCGCATACGCACCCCGCGGCCTTCGAACTCCAGTTTTCTCGCTCACTCATTCGAACAGGTGAGACTCCTCATATGGCTCGTTCCCTGGTCGACTTACTGACCACGCATGCCTCGCAGCAGCCGGACCGGACGGCATACCGCTACCTCGTCACGGGCGACTGCGACGGAGAGATCCAGGACATCTCGTACGGACGTCTGGCCCGTCGGTCCCGAGCCGTCGCCGCCTGGCTGCAGGAACGCGGTCTGGCCGGATCCCGCGCACTGCTGCTGTACCCGCCCGGCCTGGAGTTCATCTCCGGCTACCTGGGCTGTCTTTCGGCCGGGGTCGTCGCCGTGCCGGGCGTGCCCCCGCAGGGGCGGTCGCAGAACCACCGTGCCCTGACCCGCATGAAGCGTCTGATCGCCGACGCGGACGCCAAGGTGATCCTGGGCGGCCGTGAGGTGCTCGCCACCCTGGCCGCCCAGGGGGAGCACCTGCCCGAACTGGACGCGATCACCTGCGTCGCCACCGAGGACATACCCGACGAGGCGGCCGACTCCTGGCGCGAACCCGACCTCACCGACGACTCGGTCGCCTTCCTCCAGTACACCTCCGGCTCCACCTCCACCCCGCGCGGCGTGATGGTGACGCACGGGAACCTGCTGGACAACCAGCGGGCCATCACCGAGCGGATGGGCCACACCCCGGACACGCTCGCGGAGTACGACCACGAACTGTTCGTCAGCTGGCTGCCCGTGTATCACGACATGGGCCTCATCGGCCCGGTCCTGAACACCGTCCACCTCGGCGCCACCGCCACGCTCTTCTCGCCCCTGCACTTCCTCCAGCGGCCCGCGCGCTGGCTGACCGCCCTCAGCCGCTACCGCCCGCACACCAGCGGCGGCCCCAACTTCGCCTACGAGCTGTGCCTCAAGCACGCCAACCCCGAACTCCTCGACGAACTCGACCTCGCCCGGTGGAAGGTCGCCTTCAACGGCGCCGAACCGGTACGGGCCGCCACCCTGCGGCGCTTCACCGAGACCTTCGCACCGGCCGGCTTCCGGCATGAGGCCCTGTATCCGTGCTACGGCCTCGCCGAAGCCACGCTCATCGTCACCGGCGGCTCGGCCGACACCCCGCCCACCCTCGCCGCGGCCCCCGGGCCAAGTCCGCACGCGGGCGCGGCCGACGCGGCCGCCGTCGGCTCCGGGCGGCCGATCCCCGGTACGACCGTGGTGATCGCCGACCCCGAGCGGCGGGAGGAGCTGCCCGAAGGGGAGGTCGGCGAGATCTGGGTGAGCGGCGCGAGCGTCGCCAAGGGCTACTGGCGCAACACCCTCGCCACCCGCGAGACGTTCCGGGCCACGCTGCAAGACCGTCCGGACCGTTTCCTGCGGACCGGCGACCTCGGATTCCTGCGCGAGGGCGAACTGTTCGTCACCGGCCGTCTCAAGGACCTGATGGTCATCGACGGACGCAACCACTACCCGCAGGACCTGGAGCTGTCCGCCGAGATGTCCCACGGCGCGCTCCGGCCGGGCTGCACCGCCGCGTTCTCCGTGGACGGCGGTGCCGAGGGCGAACAGCCCGTCATCGTCGCCGAGACGGCCCCGGACGCGGCGGCCGACTGCGAGCGGATCACCGAGGTGATCCGCAGCGCGATCGGCGAGGCCCACGGCCTCGCGGTGCGTGACGTCGTGCTGGTCCACCCCGGCACCATCCCCAAGACGTCCAGCGGGAAGATCCAGCGCCACGCCTCCCGGGCTGCGTACCTCGCCGACGCCCTCGCGGTGGTCGGCGCGCCCGCCGCGAGATGAGGTAGACGAGGTCACCCCCCCCGTCGGCGCGGACACCCGAGCCGACGGGGCACCCCGGTCGTACCGGCCGTACACCAGGGGTTCCTCAGTCGCGCGCCGGTGCCTCCGCCGTCCACCGGTCGTCGTACCCGTCGTACGGAATCCGTCTGAACCCGAGTTCACGAGGACACCTTTCCCCGATGCCTGCGAGCGAGTCCCCGAAGCAGTTCCCCGAGATGTCCGTCACGACCTCCGAGGACGTGCGGGCCTGGCTGGCTTCGGCCGTCGCCGAGGCGGCCGGGCTCGCCCCGTCGGCTGTCGATCCCGAGCGGCCGATCGCCGAATTCGGCCTGGGATCACGCCAGTTGGTGACCCTGGCCGCGGAGCTCTCGGGCCGGATCGGCCGCCCCGTGGAGCCGTCCCTCGTCTTCGACCACCCCACCATCGCGGCGCTCGCCGCGGCGGTCCTCGGCGAAGGGCCCGTCGGCGCGGCGGCGCCGGTGCCGGCGGCCGCGCCCGTACGCGGCGACGAGGACATCGCCGTCCTCTCCATGGGCTGCCGCCACCCCGGCGGCGCCGACGACCCCGAGGCGCTGTGGCGGCTGCTCGCCTCGGGCGAGGACGCCATCACCGAGGTGCCCGCGGGCCGTTGGGACACCCGGGGGCTCTACGACCCCGACCCGGCGGTCCCCGGGAAGGCGTACACCCTGCGCGGCGGCTTCCTCTCCGACATCGACCGTTTCGACGCGCCCTTCTTCGGGATCTCACCGCGCGAGGCCGCGGCCATGGACCCCCAGCAGCGGCTGCTGCTCGCGACCGCCTGGGAGACGATCGAGCGCGCCGGGATCGTCCCGGACACGCTGAACGGCAGCTCCACGGGCGTCTACATCGGGCTGTACGACAGCGGCTACCTGGCCTCGGCCGCGCTCGGCCGGCTCGACGGGCACGTGGGCACCGGCTCCGCGCCCAGCGTGGCCTCCGGACGCATCGCCTACACCCTCGGCCTCCAGGGCCCGGCGGTCACCGTCGACACCGCCTGCTCCTCCTCCCTCGTCGCCCTGCACCTGGCCGCGCGGGCGCTGGCGAGCGGCGAGTGCGACCTCGCGCTGGCGGGCGGCGCGACGCTCCTTGTCACCCCGCGCGGACACGTCGAGTTCAGCCGGCTGCGCGGGCTGTCGCCGACCGGGCGGTGCAGCCCGTTCTCGACCGACGCGGACGGCGTGGTGTGGGCCGAGGGCTGCGGTCTGGTGCTGCTCAAACGGCTCGCGGACGCGCGCCGCGACGGCGACCGGGTCCTGGCCGTCGTCAAGGGGTCGGCCATCAACCAGGACGGCCGCAGCCAGGGCCTGAGCGCCCCGAGCGGCCCGGCGCAGGAACGGGTGGTGCGCGCCGCCCTCGACGCGGCCGGACTCCGCCCGGACGACCTGGACTACGTCGAGGCGCACGGCACGGGCACCCGGCTCGGCGACCCCATCGAGGGCCGGGCGCTCGCCGCCGTCTTCGGGCCGGGGCGCCCGGCCGACCGGCCGCTCGGCGTCGGCTCCCTCAAGTCCCACATCGGTCACACCCAGGCCGCGGCGGGCATCGGCGGCGTCATCAAGACGGTCCTGGCCCTCGGCCACGAACTGCTCCCGGCCTCGCTGCACGCCGACACCCCGACCGAGCACGTCGACTGGGCGGGCGGCGGCCTGCGGGTGCACAGCGGAGCCCGGCCATGGCCGCGGAGCGGCGACCGGGTGCGGCGGGCCGGGGTGAGCGCGTTCGGGATCAGCGGTACGAACGCGCATGTGGTGCTGGAGGAGGCGCCGCGGGACCTGGCACGGCCGGCCACCGGGACACCCCCGGCGGAGTTCCCCGGCGCGGCCCTCTTCCCGCTCTCCGCCCGTACCCTCCCCGCCCTCCGGGGCCAGGCCGTCCGCCTCCTCGAAGCGCTCGACGAACAGCCGCGGCCGTCGCTGCCCGGCGTGGCCGCGACGCTGGCCCACCACCGCACGCACTTCGAGCACCGGGCCGTCGTGCGGGCGGCCGGCCGCGACGACCTGCTGACCGCCCTGCGCGCCCTCGCGC